>JBBQXR010000139.1:0-8185 GCA_038209455.1 Acidimicrobiia bacterium | reverse complement strand
CCTCCGCGTCGAGACGTCCACCACGGTGCTCACCAATCAGGCGGCACCCGGGGACATCCTGCGGATGCCCATCAACCATTTCGAAGGCAACTACGTCTGCGACGACCGCACCCTCGACGCGCTCCGGGCGGAGGAGCGGGTCGTGGTGCGGTACGTCGCCAATCCCAACGGCGCACGGGACGACATCGCCGGCATCTGCAACGAGGGGCGCAACGTGGTGGGGCTCATGCCGCACCCGGAGCGCGCCTCGGACACGCTGCTCGGCTCGGCCGACGGACTCGTGATGCTTCGTTCGCTGCTCGCATCGATGCCCCTGGCCGTGCGATGAGCCTGCGGCCGGCCCAGACGGCACTCGCCGCCGTGCTCCGGCAGTACGCGATTCGTGAAGGCGAGTTCACACTCAACTCGGGTCGTGTTTCTCACTGGTATCTCGATGGCCGGCAAGTGAGTTTTCGCGGTGACTGTCTCTCGATCGTCGGTGCGGCGATCGTCGACGCGCTCGCAGTGGCCGGGATCACTTCCGACGATTACGACGCAGTCGGCGGTCCGGTCGTCGGCGCGATTCCGGTGGCGCTGGCGGTGGCATTCACCACGCAGAAGCCGTCGTTCGCGATCCGCAAGGAGGCGAAGGACCACGGAGTCGGCGGTCGTATCGCCGGGGTGCTCGAGCCCGGCCAACGGGTGCTGATCGTGGAGGACACCGCGACGACCGGCAAGGCACTCCTCGAATCGTTGCCGGGGATCGAGGAGATGGACTGCCCGATCGTGGCCGTTTCCTTGTTGTTGGACCGCGGCGGCGCTCTCGGCCCGCTGCTCGCCGATCGTGGGATTCCCTACGTGCCGGTGCTCGGTGCGCCCGATCTCGGGTACGAGTTCGGCAGCTGAGCGTCCGGAGTCGACCCGGACGCGACGAGGCCGCCCCCGGAGAGGCGGCCTCGATGCGTGATCTCCCGAGCGGTCCTACACGCCTCGGGTGATACCGGCCTTCTTCAACACGTCGGCCGAAACACCGATCTCACGCCACGAGGCGTACGAGATCCCCTTGCGTTCCGAGTACGACTTCGCGGCGCCGACGAAGCCTTTCTCGAGCTCGGTCAGGTCGATCTTGGTGCCCATGGTGGCGAGCTCGACTTCGAGATTCCGACGCTCCTGGACCAGCTCCAACTTCTTGATGACGCTGGCATTCGGCAGCTCGTCCTTGATCGTGGCGAGCCGGGCTTTCACCGAATCCGGCGTGCGCTTGCGGCCTCGCTTGGGTCGGTTCCCGTCGATCGCCTCGAGGTAGTCCCGCACCGGCTTGCTGAGCCCGCGGCCCTCGGCCAGCTTCGCTTTGTGCTCGTCGGTCATTGCGGTCTTTCGCCCGGCCATAGATGCTCCAGTTCGTTCTTCATCGGGGGTATTGGTGGAAATCCTGCCGCCAACATATGTTCTATCACACGAGGTTGCTATACCTCCTTTCAGGGTTTCTGGCCGTACCCGAACGCTCCGAACCGTCGTTACTAGAGTCGGGTCTCGTGACCGAGACCCCGCTCCACCGCCAGTTGGGAATGACCGACGACGAACTCGAGGCCGTGATCGCCGAGTTGGGGCGCCAACCCACCCACCTCGAACTCGCCATGTATTCGGTCATGTGGTCCGAACACTGCTCGTACAAGTCGTCACGGCCCCATCTCGGTCGGTTCCCGACCGAGGCACCCTGGGTGCTCGTGGGCCCGGGCGAAGGCGCCGGGGTCATCGATGTCGGCGACGGGTTGGCCGTCGCGGTTCGCATCGAGAGCCACAACCACCCGTCGGCGGTCGAGCCCTATCAGGGTGCTGCCACCGGCGTGGGTGGGATCATCCGCGACATCTTCTCGATGGGCGCCCGGCCGATCGCGGTCATGGATCCGCTTCGCTTCGGACCGCTCGATGACGCGCGGACCCGGTACCTCTTCGAGGGCGTCGTGAGCGGGATCTCCGGGTACGGCAACGCGGTCGGCGTCCCCACCATCGGTGGCGAGCTGGTCTTCGACGAGTGCTACCGGGACAACCCGCTGGTGAACGTCTTCTGCCTCGGCACGCTTCCGATCGAACGGTTAGTGCTCGCCCGGGCCGAGGGTGTCGACAACCTGGCCGTCCTGCTCGGTGCCGCGACCGGACGCGACGGCATCGGCGGGGCGAGCGTGCTCGCGTCCGCGGGCTTCGAGGCCGGCAGTGAAGCAAAGCGTCCGGCAGTGCAGGTCGGCGACCCGTTCGAGGAGAAGAAGCTGATCGAGGCCTGCCTCGCGTTGCTGGACGCGGGCCTCGCGATCGGGGTGCAGGATCTCGGTGCGGCCGGGATCTCGTGCGCGGCATCGGAGACCGCGGCGAAGACCGGCGCGGGCATGGATGTCGACGTCGCCCGGGCGCCCCATCGGGAGCCGGGGATGAACCCGGTCGAGATGCTCACGTCCGAGAGCCAGGAGCGGATGCTGGCAATCGTGACGCCGGCGAACCTGGACGAGGTCCTTGCGCTGTGTGCGCGCTGGGAGATCCGTGCGTCGGTCATCGGCCGGGTCACCGACACCGGCCGGTTCCGGGTCTACGAGGGACTCTTCGACGCCATCGGCGTCCCGGGTGCCAATCCGCCGCCCCCGATCGGCGACGAGGCCCCGGAGGTCTCCTCCGACCGGACGCCCATCGCGGATGTGCCGATCGGCAGCCTCGGTGACGGCCCCGTGTACCACCGCCCCCTCGTGCAACCGACCGACCACGAGGAGCGCCTCGCTCGCGATCCGGGCGTGGTGCTCGAGCAGCGCTTCCCGGCCGGCGGCGATCTGAGTGGTGAACTGCTCGCCCTGTTGGCGTCGCCGAACATCGCAGACCCCGCGTGGGTCTACCGCCAGTACGACCATCAGCTGTTCCTCAACACCGTGGTCGGACCGGGTGGTGACGCCAGCGTCCTGCGTCTGCACGAAGCGGCGCCCAAGGCGCTCGCGATCTCGGTCGACGGCGCTGCCCGTTTCTGCGCGTTGGAACCGCGTACGGGTGGCCGCCTCGTGGTGCTGGAGGCGGCGCGCAACGTCGCGTGCGCCGGAGGGACTCCGAAGGCGCTCGTCAACTGCCTGAACTTCGGCAACCCCGAACACCCCGAGGTCATGTGGCAGTTCTCGGAGGTCATCGACGGGATGAGTGAAGCGTGCCGGGAGTTGGGGATCCCCGTGATCGGCGGCAACGTCAGCTTCTACAACGAGAGTCGTGGGGCCGACATCGACCCGACCCCGGTCGTCGGCGTCATCGGACTCATCGACGAGCTGGTCGACCCGCTGCCGGGCCCAACGCTGCACGAGGGTGACGCCATCGTCGTGCTCGGCGCCACGCGACCCGAGTTCGGCGGATCCGCGTGGGCGACGTTCCACGGCTTGCGCGACGGCACGCCGCCCGAAGCCGACCTCGACGCCGCCTTCCGACTGCACCGGCTCGTGGCCGGCCTCGTGCGCGAGCGTGTCCCGTCCGGGGTGCACGACTGCTCCGACGGTGGCCTCGCCGTCGCGTTGGCCGAAATGGCGATCAACGGCGAGATCGGGGTCGAGGTCGAGATCGGTGCCGCGGCGGGCTGTTTCTCCGAGTCGACGTCGCGCGTGGTGGTGGCGGTGGCGCCCGATCGGGTCGACGCCGTCGTCGAGCGGGCGCGTGATGCGGGCGTGCCGGTGACCGTCGTCGGGACCGCGACCGGTGACCGGCTGGTCGCGACGGGGGCTTTCGACGTGTCGCTCGCGGACGCCACCCGGACCTACCGGGACGCGATCCCCGACCTCATGAACGCGATCCGGGTCTGATCCCGAGCCGCACCGAGGCCCGGACATTGCCGGCGGCGGTCATCAAGCCGGTAGCACGAGTTTGCGCAGCTTGCCGTCCACGACGAAGACGAGCGCCCGACTGATCGGGGTCACGTTCCCGACCGACGCACCCTCGGGAAGGGAGGCGATCGGATCACACCTCGCGCTCCCACACCCACCGGTACGCCAGGCCTGGACCCGTCCGGCGTCCCCGCCGGTGAGGACCAGATCGTTGACGACGCTTGGCGCGGTGAGACGCGCACCGGTCGTCGAACTCCACAACGGGCTGCAGGTGACGGCGCCACAGCCCTGAGTGGAGAAGACCGCGAGGGTGCTCCCGCTCGTCGCGTACACGCGCGTGCCGGTGACGGCGAGGCCGAGCGGTGCGCCGGTCAGGGGCGCGGTCCACACCGGTGGGCACACCGTGTTGCCGCATCCCCCAGCCGGCACCGCGCCGAGCCTGTTGTCCCCATCCACGCCGAACAGGGTGCCGTCGACCACGGCCAGATGAGCGGCGAGGCCCGTCGACCAGGTGGTCGGACAGGTGGCCTGGCCGCAACCCTTCGCGGGCATCGCAAATGTCACCCCACCGTCGACCGCGAACGTCGTCGTACCGTCGGAAACCACCTCCGTGATCCCGCCCGTGGGCAAAGAAACGGTGAAATCGGGCTCCGCGCCCGGTGCATCGGCCAGCACGACATGGCTCTGCGTGGCGTGGATGCCGGAGGTGGCTCGCTCTCTCGGGTAGTAGACCCACCCGTCCGCTTCGGGAGGCGGGTTCGAACCGCCGTCCGCGATCGAGTTGGTCACCGATCCCGATGCAGGGTCGATCCAACGGGTGAACCCGTCCACCGCGACCATGGACGGGTTCTGAGGATTGAATCCGATCTCGAACTCTGCCATCACGACTCGGGCGGTTGCGCCGGTTCCTATCGTCGTGGGGTCGATGACGCCCTTGATCTGATACGCCGGTGACGTCAACGTCCGGTCGACGTGCCACTGCGCCGCACCCGTAGCGAGGTCGAATCCGTAGACCGCAGCAGAGGAGCGGGCGACCGCGCGGTCACCCACGGTCACCACTTCACCGGAGACTGCGGTCGTCGTGTTGGTCCAGGCGGGCACCAGCGCGGAGACCGTTCCCGAGTCGAGCCCCGGCGCGAAGGGGTTGACTGCGGCGTGGCGCCCATCGCCCCGGAACTGCGGCCACGAACATGCGGTGAGGACGAGTCCGAGGACCGCGATGAGACCGACTGAGCGTCGCATGACGCCACAGTACGGTCGGAACGGCCAGTTCTCCAGGGATCGGAATGGCGTCCGCATCTCTGCGATACTGGTGACGATGCTGGCGGCGGATTCCACCGGACCGAACATCGGGCACGCCTGCGGGGTCTTCGGCGTCTACGGACCCGGACAGCCCGTCGCCCACCTCTCGTACCTGGGGCTCTTCGCCCTCCAGCACCGGGGTCAGGAATCGGCCGGGATCGCGGTGAGCGACGGCGAGACCATCACCGTGATGAAAGACATGGGCCTTGTCACGCAGGTCTTCGACGAGCGCCGCCTCGCGTCCCTGCACGGCCACCTGGCCATCGGGCACAACCGATACTCCACCACCGGCTCGTCCTCGTGGATGAACGCGCAGCCGATCTACCGCAGCGTCGGTGATGCCGGTTTCGCGTTGGGCCACAACGGCAACCTCACCAACACCGCCGAGTTGGCGGCGGGCCTCGGCATGTTGCCCGGGATGACCGCCGACGAGACCCAGTTCGATTCCACCACCGATTCCGCGTTGGTCGCCGAGTTGATCGCCCGTGAGTGGCCGACCGAACCGCGCTCGGACGGTCGCGAACTCGAACTCGCATTGGAGAAGGTGCTCCCGCGACTCGAGGGTGGGTTCTCGTTCGTGTTGATGGACGACAGCCGGCTCATCGGTGTCCGCGACCCGCACGGCTTCTGGCCGCTCGTGTTGGGACGGCTCGACGGCGGTGGTTGGATCCTCGCGAGCGAATCGGCCGCACTCGACATCGTCGGTGCGCACTACATCCGTGACGTCAACCCGGGCGAGATGGTGGTCATCGACGCGTCCGGGCTGCACCGTGAGTTCCAGTACGCGGAGCCCACGCCGCGGTTGTGTCTGTTCGAGTTCGTGTACTTCTCCCGGCCCGACACGCGGCTCTACGGCCAGAGCGTGCACGCGGCGCGTCAACGGATGGGCGAAGAGTTGGCGCAGCAGTCGCCGATCGAAGCCGACATGGTCATGCCGGTGCCCGAGTCCGGTATCCCTGCGGCGCAGGGATACGCGCGCGCGTCCGGTATTCCGTACGGCGACGGACTGGTCAAGAACCGCTACGTCGGTCGGACCTTCATCCAACCCAGCCAGCAACAGCGCGGCATGGGTGTGCGCATGAAGCTCAACCCGTTGCCCGAGAACATCCGCGGCAAGCGGCTCGTGGTCGTCGACGACTCCATCGTGCGGGGCACGACGACGCGTCAGGTCGTTGCGATGTTGCGGGAGGCCGGTGCGGCCGAGGTCCATTTCCGCGTGTCGTCCCCGCCGTACCGGTACCCGTGCTTCTACGGCATGGACACCGGGCGGCGCGGCGAGTTGCTCGCGGCGGACCTCTCCGTCGGCGAGATTCGCGACTACCTCGGCGTCGACTCGCTCGCGTACCTCGACCTCGACCGTCTGGTCCGCGCCACCCACGCGTCGCCGACATCATTCTGCACGGCGTGTCTCTCCGCGGACTACCCGGTGGCAGTCGATCTCCAAGTCGCCGACGCGAAGCGCGTGCTCGAAGACGGTGGACTCCAGGACACGGTGATCGACCTCGCATCACCGATGTCGTGACCGACCAACCGCTCACGTACGCGCAGGCCGGCGTCGACATCGCCGCCGGTGACCGGGCCGTCGACCTGATCAAGGACCACGCCCGCTCGACCAACCGTCCCGGCGTGCTCGGCGGGATCGGGGGGTTCGGGGGTCTCTTCGACCTCGGCGCCCTCGACTACCGCGACCCGATCCTGGTGTCGTCGACCGATGGTGTCGGGACCAAGTCGGTCGTCGCGTGGACGACCGGCCGGTACGACACGATCGGCATCGACCTCGTCGGGACCGCGGACGACATCGCGGCCCAGGGCGCCGACCCGCTGTTCTTCTTCGACTACCTCTCGATGGGTCGGCTCGATCCCGACGTCGCGGCGACGATCGTCGGGGGCGTCGCGGCCGGTTGCCGGCTGGCGGGGTGTGCCCTGCTCGGCGGGGAGATGTCCGAACATCCACAGCTCATGGCCGCCGGCGAGTTCGACCTCGTCGGCTTCGCGGTCGGCGCGGCCGAACGCGATGCTGTGCTCCCACGCGACGTCTCGGTGGGTGACGCGATCGTCGGGATCGCCAGTACCGGCCTGCGGTGCAACGGCTACTCGCTGGCCCGGCGGGCCTTGCTCGAACGCGCCGACCGCACGCTCGACGAGCCCGCGTGGTCGGGTGCCGAGACCTCGTTGGCCGACGAACTCCTGCGACCGAGCGTGATCTACGCGCCCGTACTCGCGGCGCTCCGGGCCGGCGTCGACGTGCACGCCTTTGCCCATATCACCGGCGGCGGTCTGCCCGGTAACCTCAACCGGGTGTTGCCCGCCGGAGCCGACGCGCACGTGGATCGACGAGCGTGGCGGGAGCCGGAGATCTTCGGCGAGGTGCAGCGCGCGGGTGCGATCGCTGATGTAGAGATGGAGTCGGTCTTCAACCTCGGTATCGGGATGGGAGTGGTGCTCCCGGCCGCGGAGGCCGAGCGCGCGGTGGAGATCGTGCACGCGGCCGGTCAGGACGCGTGGATCATCGGCAGCGTCGTGCCCGGGTCCGGCGTCGTCCGCATCGACCGCGCCTGAACGTGCGCGCGGCCTGAACTTGCGGGTGGTCAGTCGAACCAGCGCGCGGCGACCCAGGTGCGATGCTCACATGCGGGGCAGCGCACGAGGCGTGAATGTTTCCGCCATGGCAACCACGCGGTGATCGGCACCGACCGCTTCACCAACTCGACGTAGCTGAGCCGGCTCCGGCCGTGGCAACTCCCGCAGTCGACGACGAGCGTCCCCGGCCGGCGGACCGCAGTGGAGAAGAGCGCGCGCTTCCCGTCGGACGCACTCATGGCGTCGCCGGTAGGGCGGGAGCGAGGCCGATGGTGCGCAGCACCTGATCGGCGAGATCGCGATACGCCTGCGCGCCCCGTGACGCGGGCGCATGGTCGAGGATCGATGCGCCGGACGCGGGTGCTTCGGCGAAGCGGATCGATCGCGGCACGGCTGGTTCGAACACGTGAATGTCGTACCGGGACGCGACATCGGCGGCGATTTCACGCGGGTGGCGACTCCGACTGTCGAACATCGTCGCGATC
>JBBQXR010000138.1:0-8204 GCA_038209455.1 Acidimicrobiia bacterium | reverse complement strand
TCCCACCGCGCCTTGCCGCGTTGCTTGGCCTCATACATCGCGGCATCGGAGTCCCGCAGGAGTTCTTCCCCCGTACAGCCCCGGGACGCCACCGCGATCCCGATACTGGCGGAGAGGCGACGGTCCTCGTCGCCGACGCTCAGGGGTGCTTCCACCACGTCGAGGAGCCGGCGGGCGATGTCGGCGATGTGTTCCTCGACGCGCTCCGGATCCAGCCCATCACACAAGACGGTGAACTCGTCACCACCGAACCGGGCGACGATGTCGGTGGGCCGCATGACCGCGTCGAGCCGGCACGCGAGTACGCGCAACACCTCGTCGCCGGAATCGTGGCCGAGTCCGTCGTTGATGTGCTTGAACCGGTCGAGGTCGAGGAAGAGCACGGCCACCCGGCCGTTGTCCCGCTCGGCCCGGGCGAGCGCGCGGGAGAGGAACTCGAGGAAGAGCACGCGGTTCGGCAAGCCGGTGAGTGAGTCGTGATTCGCACGATGCGCGAGGAGATCCTCGGCGGTCTGACGCTCGATCGCGATCGCCGCGGTCTGCGAGAACATCCGGAGGACTTCCCGTTCGGCCGCGGTCGGCTCCCGGTGGGCCTCGAAGAACATCGCAACGGTCCCGATCACCCGCTGCGACAGGGAATCCGAAATGGGGGTGGACCAGACGGCCTGAATCCCGTACTGCGCGGCGACCTCCGCGAAGCGAGACGAGCGCGGGTCGGCACCGACGTCGGGGATGACCGTGGTCCCGACGCGGTCGTCACTGTTGCCCTGGAGGGGAATGTCATGACACACCGCCGCGACCTCGGCGGGGAGTCGAGGACCCGCACCGAGCTCGAGGACCTGCCGTTCCGGGTCGAGCACGAGGAACCCGCAGAGCACGTCCCCCACGATGCGTTCGATGATCTCGCAGAGTGCCGTGAGGGTCGATGCGAGCGGCGCGCCACGCGCAATGAGCGTGAGCACCTGTGCCTGATCCGAGACGAGGCGCTCGGCGAGGGTGCGGGCCGAGACATCGCGGGTCGTGACCACGATGCCACCCACGTCGGGGTCGTCGATCATGTCGCGCGCGATCGCCTCGACGTTGCGCCACCCTCCGGCGGCGTCACGCAGCCGGAACTGCACGGGCTCGTTCGTGTCGCCTGCCACCTGTCGCGCAAGGTGGTCGATCGCGGCAGAGCGGTCGTCGGGGTGCATCCGGGCCGTCGGATCGGTCCAGCTCTCGTCGCCCGGATGAAACCCGAAGAGCGACTCGGCGGCGGGGCTCGTGTACACCAACTCGCCGTCGGAGTTCACGATCGTCACCACGTCCGAGAGGTTCTCCACCAACGCGCGCAGCCGTGCGTCGCTCCGCCGCGCGGATGTCTCCGCTTCGACCCGCTCGCTGATGTCGCGCGTGGTCACCACCACGCCTTCGACCGCCGGATCGTCCAACCGGTTGTGGCCCAGTGCCTCGACCACGCGCGTGGCCCCGTCAGGCCCGAGGACCCGCAGTGTGACCGGACCCTGGATACCGGGCTCCGAGAATGCCTTGGCGACGATCTCGGCGGCCCGATCGCGGTCCTCTTCGAGGACGAAGTCGAGGGCGATGTCGCCGGTACCATGGCCGACTGCGTAGCCGAGCATGCGGGCCGCCGACGGGCTGGAGTACTTCACGCTCCCGTCGCTCGAGAGCACCGTCACACCTTCGGCGAGGTTCTGTACCAAGCCGCGGAACTTCGCTTCCGATACCCGAAGTTGATCCTCGGCGTCGCGACGCTCGGTCACATCACGCGCGTTGACCACGAGTCCACCCACGAGCGGTTCGCCGAGCAGGTTCGTGACCACCAACTCGACCCAGCGGTACTCGCCGTCGGACCGTAGGAATCGGGCCAGGATCGGTTCGGTGTGGGCACCGAGGTCGCCGCCCGCGACCTCCAGCATCTCGGCCTGCACGCCGGCGACGTCGTCGGGATGGATCACCGAGGTTGCCGGATCGAACCGGTCGTCGGCCGTGACGCCGAGGAACCGCGTCGCGGCCGGGCTGACGTACCGAGGCTGGAGGTCGGGGCCGACGACCACGACCAGATCGGTCGAGTGTTCCGCCAACGTCCGGAACCGGAGTTCACTCTCGCGCACGCTCGTCTCGGCGAGGACTCGCTCACGGGCCGCGATCAGCGCCGCACCGATGACGTCGAGTGCTTCGAGTTCGGTGACCTCATCGGTCCGCGGTCGGTCCCATCGCAGGGCAACGACACCGTGGTGACCGCTCGGGCCCGTCATCACCCATCCGGCGGCGATCGTCGCACCGTCGTCGTCAGTGGTGGTGAGAAGACCCGGGAGGCAGTCTTCGAGGGCAAGTCCGAGATCGAAGGTCGCATCCAACGGCCAGGTTGCGGCGGCCTGATCCTGCTCCCGGAGGAACAGCGCGGCTGCGGTCGCGTCGAACTGGTCGGCCAGCGCGTGCAACGTGTCCTGGACGCACTCGGCAAAGGTCGCCGGAGAGGCGTCGACGAGTGCGCGCACACACGCGGAGATGGTGCGATCGACCTCGGCCCGACGGGCGAGCCGCTCGGTCGCCTGCCCGTGTTCGGTCAGGTCCGACACAACCATGATGACCGACGTCACCGACCCGTCGCCCGCAACCACGGGCGCTGCCGAGAGCCCGACCGCGAGTTCACTGCCGTCGCGAACAGTGAGTACCGCCTCGGTGATGAACTCCTGCCCAGCCGCGAGTGCGCTCGCGGCATCGGTCCATGACTCAGAGCTCTGCCCTTCAGGCAGGAACGGTGGCCGCGCACCCACGACCTCGTCGGCAGTCCAACCGAACATTGCCTCACACGCCGGGTTCCACAACTGGATCCGGCCCTGGAGATCGACCGCAAATATCGCCGCCGGCGCGGAGCGCACGACGGTGCGGAATGCTGCTTCACTCCGCTCGCGCGCGATCGCCTGGGCTTCCATCTCGGTGATGTCCCGAGTACTGATCGTGATCCCGGCGATGACCTCGTCGTCGATCCGGTCGTCGATCCGCGATTCGAAGATTCGCGGCTCGCCGTTCTGGGGCGTGACCCGATAGCGGATGGTCTTCGTTCCGTGCGTGTTCACCGCGTCGGCAATCGCCGTCTCGACGGTGGCAATATCGGGACCGCCGATGTGATCCAAGAACCGGGTGCCGGTCATCGACTCGGGCGACGCGCGCAGCACCTCCTCGCAACCCGGACTCGCGTACTTCACCAACCACTCGGCGTCGAGCACGGTGACCGCGTCGGAGGTGTACCGCATCATGGACCGGAACCAGGCTTCCCGGTCGTGGAGGTACCGCTCGGCGCGCTCGAGTTCGGCCTCATCGGGCGCAGGGCTCCCGGTGCTCGGCGACATCGTGACCACGTGGCCCCCGCCGAAGCGTTCGGCGAGCGAGGTGACCGTGAGATTGAGCGCGATCCCGTCGTGGACCGCGGACCCAGACCATGCGACCTCGGGCGCGAGAACGAACACGGCGGTGGGGCCGTCCGCGCCCGTGATGGAATCGAAGGCCTCGGCGATCTGATCCACCGAGCCGATCCGTCCACGCCACGCCGCGTTCGCGTATTCGATGGTCCCATCCGGCGCGGCGTACGCAACCGCGACCGGGAGCACGCCGACGAGGACCTCGAACGGGTCCACGTCGTCGGCTTCGGGGGGCGTCCCATTCCGACGGGCTTCGACATCGGCGACGGTCTCGACCGCGCCGACGAACAACGGCGAGTCACCCGGTGCCGGCAGTCCCGCGATTGCGACCCGCAGGGTCGTGATCCTTCCGATCGGAACCTGCATGCGAATCGGGAACGCCGAACGCGCTCCGGCCCGGCACGCCGCCTCGACGGCGCGCCGTAATCGGTCTCGATCGTCGGCATGGACCGAGGCAAGCCAGTCCCAGCCCCGCGCGGCCGACGCGCTCAGCCCCGTGATCGCGAGGAAGTCGGCGTTGCACCGGAGCACGCCGTCGGCATCGGAACCGCGGAAGACACCACAGCGACGGTCGAGCGCCCGGAGGTCGAACTCGGTGACGGCGTCGAGCGGGTCAAGCGAGCGAGCCCCGGACGCGTCGGTCACCGCCATCTCGCGGCTGAACGGCTCGAGTTCCACGGCTCAATCTCGGCGGATGGCTTGCGGGGCTTGAGGAGCTTCGGGCCAAACGGACGAATCCCTCAGCCCCGGGGACCCCGCAGATTTCGGGCCTTGCCCATCCCCCACGCCAGGAGCAGAGGACCCAGATCCGGATCTCCGAGCTCCGCCATGCTCCGAGGCGCCAGGTCGTAGTGGTCATCCGGGTTCATGCGCTCGTCGAACGGGTCTCGCAGTACCTCGGGGATCCCGGCCCGGGCGAGGACCGCGCTCGGCTCCCGGAACGCAGATCGGACGACGAGCAGCGGCGTGCTCCGCTGCGCGTCGAGTGGCACTGCGAACAGATCCCGGAGCTCATCGGCGACCCGGGCCGCGGCCACTGCGCCGGCGATCCCCGCTTCCACCGAGAGTCGCTCCGCCTCGGCGGCACTGCACCGACCCCACGCGGCGGCGATCCGTTCCACGCCCCTCCGCGCCCAACCGGGAATTGCCTGCTCGGCTCGAGCGATGATCTCGGCCTCCACCGCGCGCAGTTGGTTCCGGTCCTCGTCGCCTTCCACGGTCAAGATGGTCCCATGCGGATCGTCGCGCTGTCGGTGTTCGAGCGCATCGTGTACCACTGTCACTGCTCCGACCACGGGGACCCGGGTCGGCCCACGCTGGAGGTGGACGCGATCCTCCGCGAGGGAGACGCCGACGGACCCCTCCTCGTCGCGGTTGCCGACTACAAGCGCATGGCCGGGATCGACGCCGCCCGCGCGCACCTACCGGGCTTGCGCGAGGCCGGACGCCTCACCGCCATCGACGGCGTCGAATACCTCACCTTCCCGCTCTGGCGCGCCGCCGACTGAGCGGTACTCCCTCCGCCCGTTCGCCGGCGGTCTGCTCGGCGACGGGTCACTCGGCGCAGGGTGGGGCCGGGCGTCAGCCCTCGAGGAGGTCACCCTCCATGCGGTTCACCGTGCAACCGACGCCTTCGAGGTACCCGATCGCGCCCGCGACGTCGGCGTCGTCACCCGACAGTTCGAGGATGACCCAGCCCGAGTGGGCCTCGACCGCGGCGCGACGAAGGTTCGGGACGACGTCGTGGGCCTTCATCATCTCGTACAGCATCGGTCGGTCGACCAGCTCCTCGGGGAACGACACGTGCAGTCGGATCTTGGCCATCAGCGAACCCCCACGGAGTCGAGCACTTGTTCCGGCGTCCCGACGAGACCGGTGATGAACGGCCCGAACTCGGCGTAGCGGGCCGAGACCTCGTCGAAGCGCATCTCGTACACGATCTCCTTCAGCGCCACGATGTCGTCGGCGAAGAGCGTCACGCCCCATTCCCACTCGTCGAGGCCGGTCGAGCCGGTGATGAGTTGGAGCACCCGTCCCGCATACGTGCGGCCGACGCGGGCGTGCCCGCCCATCAGCTGCTTGCGAGCGTCGAAGTCGAGGCCGTACCAGTTGTCCTCCGGCGCGCGCCGCTTCGACATCGGGTAGAAGCACATGGTCGCCTTGGGCGGGAGCTTCGGATGGATCCGCTGTTCGCGATAGTGCGCGATCCGATCACGCCAGATCGCCATGCGCGCCTCGACCTCCGCCGGATCGGTCACGCCTTCGTCGGTCGCGAGACGGGCGCGCTCGTCGTCCTCGGTCTGCCCGTATTCCGACTGCTCGGTCAACGAGACGTACGAATACTCCGGTACCAGCGGGCCTTCGAGCATCTCCTGCTGGAACTGCTGGAGCCGAGCCAGATCGGGCCCGAGCGCCATCACTCCCAGATCGGCCTTGTGGCCGAGCACCGAAGACACGATCACCTGGTGACCGTCGGCCTCGAGCGCCACGATCGCATCGAGAATCCGCTTGGCCCCGCCGGGTTCTCCCGCACGCGACCGGTCGACCCGGTAATAGAGGTGCAGTACTCCCCATCCGACGGATGGGCTCACAGACTCCAGTGGCATGTCCGCAGGCTACCGGCGGGCATCGTGCGACCTCAGTTCGCTGACGCGGTTCCGCCAAATGAGTTGGTGAACTGCGAGAAGTCGGCCGTGTCCTCGGCGGGTGGCGCCACGATGTTGGCGTCGACACCGAAGTCGAAGAAGTCCATCGAGATCTTCATCGCGTCTTTCCCCGTCGCGAGGGTCATCGTCTCTCGCCGCGGCAAACCGTCGTCACCGATCCAGACGTCGATCGGGAGGTTCGACTGCATGAAGCCTCCCATCGAGGCTTTCATCTGGTCCGCGAGCTTCGGGTCGAGCGCCGCGACGGCCTTCTCCATGTTGACGTGGACCCGGTAGTGGGTGGCCGTCGTCCCGCGGATGTCGTCGGTGCCGAGCTTCTCGACGTCGCCCGCCCCACGGAGCGTCTCCAACAGGTCGGCCGGGTTCTGTTGCTGACCGACCGGGTTCGCGGCGCCTGCGCCCGCCAGCTTGCCGATGTCGATCTTGAACCACGTCTTGCCGTCGAGGCCGCCGGGCGACTGGCCGGCCGACTTCAGCAACTCGCCCATGTCCATGTACATCACGCCGTCGACCATGCGGAGCTTGATCGAACCGGTTCCGGCCCCGAGCGCACCCATGTCCATGGTCATCTCGACCGCGTTGTTCTGGAAGTCGACGAGACCGTCGATCGAGACGTCCTTCGTGGCACCGGCGACCGGCAGCGACATGTGCATCGAGACCCGGGCGGTCTTCTCCGCCGACGCTCGGTCCGCCGCACCCGCGACGAGCGCCACGGTCGACACCTTCGACGACTCCGCGGACTTCGCGACCTGGTCCGTGGTGCTGCCACACGCGCCGAGCGCGATGACCAGGACGACTGCCGCTGCCAATGATGTGCGTCGCATGGGACGACCCCTCCCCCGAGAACAGTTCCCGGATCATCGGCAGTGACGGCGAGACCCTTGACGGGGCATTCGCGAACGAGACTCGGGCCGCCCCGAAGGGCGGCCCGAGTCTCGTTGTACCGAACTCCTGGTGGAGCAGTCAGCAGATGGACTCCTAGAAGTCCATCCCGCCCATGCCGCCCATGTCGCCGCCCGGCATCGCCGGCGCCGCTTCCTTCTCCGGCTTGTCCGCCACGACCGCTTCGGTCGTGAGGAACAGCGCCGCGATGGAGGCTGCGTTCTGGAGCGCGGAACGGGTCACCTTGGCGGCGTCGATGACGCCGGCCTTGACCAGGTCCTCGTACTCACCGCTGCGAGCGTTGAGCCCGTTGGCACCCTTGAGGTTGCGCACCTTCTCGACGATGACGCCACCTTCGAGACCGGCGTTGAGCGCAATCTGCTTGAGCGGCTCCTCGAGCGCGCGGGCCACCAGACGAGCCCCCGTGGCCTCGTCGCCCGTGAGCGTCTCGGCGAGCGCGAGCACCTTGGCCTGGGCCCGGAGCAACGCCACGCCACCACCAGGGACGACACCCTCTTCGACCGCGGCCTTGGTGGTCTGCACTGCGTCCTCGATGCGGTGCTTCTTCTCTTTGAGCTCGACCTCGGTGGCCGCGCCGACCTTGATGATCGCCACGCCGCCGGACAACTTCGCGAGCCGCTCCTGGAGCTTCTCCCGGTCGTAGTCCGAGTCGGTGGTGTCGATCTCCGCGCGGCTCTGGTTGATCCGACCGGCGACGTCCGAGCGCGAACCCGAACCCTCGACGATGGTGGTCTCGTCCTTGGTGACGACGACCTTGCGAGCCTTGCCGAGCAGTTCGATGCCGACGCCCTCGAGCTTCAGGCCGACTTCCTCGCTGATGACCTGACCACCGGTGAGGATGGCGATGTCCTGCAGCATGGCCTTGCGGCGCTCGCCGAAACCGGGAGCCTTGACGGCCACCGACTTGAACGTGCCGCGGATCTTGTTCACGACGAGCGTGGCCAACGCCTCGCCCTCGACGTCCTCGGCGATGATCACCAGGGGCTTGCCGGACTGCATGACCTTCTCGAGCACCGGCAGCATGTCCTTCACTGCGGAAATCTTCGAGCTCACGAGAAGCACGTAGGCATCGTCGAGGACGGCCTCCATGCGCTCCGGGTCGGTCACGAAGTACGGCGAGATGTAGCCCTTGTCGAAGCGCATGCCCTCGACGAGGTCGAGCTCCATGCCGAAGGTCTGGCTCTCCTCGACGGTGATGACGCCGTCGGTG
>JBBQXR010000137.1:0-8285 GCA_038209455.1 Acidimicrobiia bacterium | reverse complement strand
ACTCGAAGCAGATCTTCGAGGACCAGCTCGAGTCCGTCGAGCGGACGTCCCGCGAGAAGGGGTTCGACTACACGAACCTCGCGCTGCTCACCGACGGCCTCCGCGCCGAACGTGAGCAGGGCATCACGATCGACGTCGCCTACCGCTACTTCGCAACCCCAAGCCGCAAGTTCATCATCGCGGACACCCCGGGCCACGTGCAGTACACGCGCAACATGGTCACCGGCGCGTCGACTGCCGACCTCGCGCTGATCCTCGTGGACGCGCGGCACGGTGTCGTCGAGCAGTCGCGTCGACACTCGGTGATCGCATCGCTGCTCTCGGTCCGTCACCTCGTGCTGTGCGTGAACAAGATGGACCTCGTCGATTACGACCAGCTCGTCTTCGATCGCATCTCGGAAGAGTTCCGGGAGTGGGCGGGCAAGCTCGACATCACCGACCTCACGTTCATCCCGGTCTCGGCGCTGCACGGCGACAACATCACGTCGCACAGTCCGAGCATGCCCTGGTACGACGGCCCGACCCTGCTCCACCACCTCGAGCACCTCTACATCGGCTCGGACCGCAACCTCATCGACGCCCGGTTCCCGGTGCAGTTCGTGATCCGCCCGATGAGCGACAAGTACCACGACTACCGCGGCTACGCGGGCCAGGTCGCGGGCGGCACGTTCCGGCCCGGCGACGAAGTGCTCGTCCTGCCATCGGGGCTCACGACGACGATCGAGGGCATCGACCTCTACGGCGAGTCGATCGACGCGGCGATCCCTCCCATGTCCGTCACGCTGCGACTCTCCGACAACATCGACATCAGCCGTGGCGACATGATCTGCCGACCGAACAACGCGCCGGAGACCACGCAGGAGATCGACGCGATGATCTGCTGGTTCAGCGAGCGTCCACTGCAGGTGGGCGGCAAGTACGCGATCAAGCACACCACGCGTTCGGCCCGCGCCCTCGTGCGTGACCTCCACTACCGCATGGACGTGAACACGCTCTCGCGTGACGAGACGAGCGGCAACCTCGGGATGAACGACATGGGGCGGGTCAGCCTGCGGGTGACCACTCCCCTGTTCGTCGACGAGTACCGCCGGAACCGCACCACGGGATCGTTCATCCTCATCGACGAGGGCACGAACGAGACCGTCGGCGCCGGCATGATCATCGACGCCTGAGTCCATGAGCGACCCGACACCGGTCAGCCCCAATGTGGTCTTCCAGGCCGGCACCGTGACCCGGGCCGAGCGCGAAGCCGCCACGGGTCATGCCGGGACGACGGTCTGGTTGACCGGCCTCTCGGGTTCGGGCAAGAGCACGGTGGCAGTCGCGTTGGAGCATCTGCTCGTCACCGGCGGAGTGCCCGCCTATCTCCTCGACGGCGACAACCTTCGCCACGGCCTCAACGGCGACCTGGGATTCGACGCTGCGAGCCGCGGCGAGAACGTGCGCCGGGCGGGTGAAGTCGCGTTGCTCTTCGCCGACGCCGGGGTCGTGGCGATCGTCCCGTTGATCAGCCCGTACCGCGCCGACCGCAACCGCGTCCGTGAACGCCATCTCGCCGCCGGCGTCCGCTTCGTCGAGATCTTCGTCGACACGCCGATCGAACTCTGCGAACAGCGCGATGTGAAGGGTCTCTACGCGAAGGCCCGCGCCGGTGAGATCAAGGGCTTCACCGGGATCGACGACCCGTACGAGGCGCCCGTCGATCCGGACCTCGTGCTCACCCCCGGCCCGACGCCGGACGAAGCCGCCGCGACCATCGCCGAGCTCCTCGCCCACTGAGGGCGATCGGGCAGATGAACGAGGTCGGTCCGTGACCTCCCCATCGGCGTCGTGGGAACCCGTTCCGCCCTCGACGGCCGGATGGTTCGCCGACCCACTCGCCGTCCACCGGGTCCGCTACTCGGTGCGCTGAAGCAGTCCCCGCGTATGTCGATCGTTCGGACCATCGACATACCTAAGGCAGGAGACTCGATCGTGACGACGACCACTCCTCCGGGTTGGTACCCGGACCAAACCGCTCCGGGGACACTCCGATACTGGGACGGCGGGGCCTGGACAGAGCCCCGGGCCGGCTGCCCGAGACCGGGCCGATCAAGCCCGGCCTCGTGGCGGTCTGGATCACGGCGGTGTTCTCGCTCTTCACGTTCTTCGTCCGGACCGTGAGCGCGACCGGGCAGACGTCGACGGTGTCGATCCCCGTCGGCACCGTGTTCATGGTCGTGTGCTGGCGGCTCGTCGGTCGGACCAGGGCCGAGGCGACACGGCGCGGCGTACCGCTGCCCGGCGGGTACGAGGTGGCGCGTTGGGTCGCCCTTGGTCTCGCCGTGCTCTCGGTGCTCGGGTCGATCGTTGCGATGACCAGCTGAGGGTCGCCGACCGCCGGGCGGTTCGGACCGCCGATCATTCACGGCGGTGGTAGTCGCGTCGCGAGTCATCGAAGTTGCCTTCACGCATACAGCACTGCTTGAAAGCGTCGGCCGGACCCACACGGGCACGGGTCATTCCTACCGAGGCGCTCGGTGAGCTCGTTCGACCAGTGGACAATGCGGTCGCCGCGCTTGACTCGCGACTCGCTACGGGTACCCCCGACGGCGTTTACTCATCGGCTCCTGCGTCGGTTCGTCGTTGCCGTACATCGTCCGACCTCCTGTGCGTCGGCGTCACCGTAGTGATGGGTCTCCATCCGCTCGGTCGAGTTTTCTCCGAGCCGCTTCTACGGTTGGACGCTGCAGCGCGCGGATGCGCCAGTCGTGCCCGGTCGAAACATTCGAGGATGTCTCATTGCTCGTCGCACGTTCTGCAAAGCACGCAGCCGACCTTTGTCCCTTCCTGTACCTGTGCGGTACACCAGCGCACAACGGTCGGGGTCGCGGGAGATCGGGGCGAACGGGTCAGGTGGCGCGGATCCAGTCGACGTAGGCGGCGAGACCGTCGGGGATGGAGACGGTCGGCGCCCAGCCCAGCACGGAGCGGGCGGCCGAGGCGTCGGCACACGAGATCTTCACGTCGCCCGGACGGGGGTCCACGAACACCGGGTCCGGGGTCACGCCGATGCGGGCCGCGAGGCCGTCGAGCAACTCCAGCAGGGTCGTACCTTCCCCCGGCGCGATGTTGAACGCGTGCCCGCTCGCGGTCTCGGCGGGCGCCGCGGCCGCTGCGAGGTTCGCGGCGACGACGTCGGCCACAAAGGTGAAGTCCCGGCTCTGGGTGCCGTCACCATGCACCACCGGTTGCTCCCTCGCCAGCAACGCGGCGGCGAACAACGGGATGACCGCGGCATACGTGGCGTCCGGCCGCTGCCGTGGGCCGTACACGTTGAAATACCGCAGCACGACCGTCTCCAGGTCGTACAACTCCGAGAACACCCGCGTGTACCAGTCGCCGGTCATCTTGGTGATCGCGTACGGCGACCGTGGCCGCAGCGGCGTGCTCTCCGGCGTCGGCACCACCTCGGCGCCGCCGTAGATCGAACTCGACGACGCGAACACGACCCGCCGCACCCCACCGTCGCGTGCTTCGGTGAGCACATTGAGCGTGCCATCGACGTTGGCCGCGTTGGACGAACGCGGGTCGGCGACCGACCGGGACACTGCGCCGAGCGCGCCGAGGTGGAACACGACCTCGACCCCGGCGACCGCACGGCCGACCACCGCAGCATCGACGATGGAACCCTTCACCAGTTCTGCAGCCGGGTTCACGTTCTCGGCCCGGCCGGTCGAGAGGTCATCGAGGACTCGGACCGAATCGCCCCGGGCCACCAGCGCTTCGACGATATGGGAACCGATGAAGCCGGCGCCGCCGGTGACGAGAGTCTGCATGGATGGCGGACGTTACCCGGCGGACCAACTGACCGACCTGCTGCTCGGGCGTGACCAGGCCCTCCGGCTCGCCACCGGTTGACCCTTTCCTGACGCCGCCGTCAGGTACGTGCGAGACTGCGCGGGATGACCAAACCGAAGGCATTCGTCACTGCACCGTTCCGCGGCGAGGGACTCGAGATCCTCGAATCACTCTGCTCCGAGGTGGTGGTCGACCCCTGGATCGACCACCGGCCGCTGCGGCTCTATAACTCCGAGCAGCTCGCCGAGCGGACCGCCGCTGAGGGCGCCGACCTGCTGATCGTCGAGAGCGACAGCGTGAAGGGTCCGGTGCTGGAACTCCCCCTGATCGCCATCGGTTCGTGCCGCGGTGACCCGACCAACGTCGACATCCCGGGTGCAACCGCCAAAGGCATTCCCGTGTTGCGTGCCCCCGGCCGCAACGCCGACGCGGTGGCCGAGATCACGGTCGGCCTGCTCTACGCCGTGAATCGCGGCATCGTGCGCGCCGACATGGACGTGCGGGAAGGGCAGGTGTGGCGGGACGGCACCATCCCGTACCAGCGCTTCCGAGCGTGGGAACTCAACGGTCGCACCGCCGGCCTCGTCGGCCTCGGGGCCGTGGGCCGGGCCACCAAGTGGCGCCTCGAGGGTCTGGGCATGAACGTGATCACCTACGACCCGTTCGCCCCGGACGCCACCCACTCGTTGCCCGATCTCCTCGCGGAGGCCGACGTCGTGTCGCTCCACGCCGCGGTCACGCCCGAGAGCGAAGGTCTGATCGGTGCAGCCCAGTTCGCAGCGATGAAGGAGGGAGCGATCTTCATCAACAGCGCACGCGCTCAACTCCACGACACCGATGCATTGGTCATGGCGCTCCAAGCCGGCAAGCTCGCCGGCGCCGCGCTCGACCACTTCGTCGGCGAAAACCTCCCGGTGGACCATCCCTTGTGCTCCATGCCGAACGTGGTCCTCACCCCGCATATCGGCGGGGCCACCTGGGACACCGAGACCCGTCACTCACTGTCGATCGCGCAGGGGCTCGCCGAGCTCCTCGCGGGCGGCCGCCCCGCCAACCTGGTGAACCCAGCTGCACTCGAGGAGAACTGAACGTGGCTCAGGACGCACCCGCGCCGTCGGCGGCGGACATCAAGGACCAGTTGCTGTGGGCCGCGCAGGAGATGCTCCGCTCGGGCCTGGTGGAAGGCACCGCCGGCAACCTGGCCGCCCGCCTCCCGGATGGCAACGCCGTGCTCACGCCGAGCAGCATCGACTACCTGGAGATGACCCTCGACGACCTCGTGGTCTGCGCGCCCGACGGCAGTGTGGTGGAGGGTCACCGCGGGCCGACGAGCGAGAAGCAACTCCACCTCGCGGTGTTGAACGCGTATCCGGAGATCGGCGCGACGATGCACTGCCACGCGAAGCACGTGCAGATGTTCGCGATCACCCACCAACCGATTCCCGCAGTCGTCGAGGAGTTCGACGTGTACGTGGGTGGCGACGTGGAGTGCAGCGACTACATGGAGACCGGTTCGCAGGAACTGGCCGACGAGGTCGCGAAGCGGATGGCCGACCGTGCCGCGGTCGTCATGGCCAACCACGGACTGTTCGCGTGCGGCAAGACCGCCAAGGATGCGTTGCACATCGCGTCGCTGGTCGAGCGGACGGCCGAGGTGGTCTGGGGTGCACGGGCGCTCGGACCGATCGTCGGCGTCCCGACCGAGATCGGCGCCAAGTACGCGAGCTACTACCGCTACGGCCGGACCGGGAAATTCTGAGCGTCGGCTAGCGCTTGCGGAGGAACGTGATGCCGTCACCGAGCGGGATCATCACACTCTCGACCCGGTCGTCGGCCGCGACCATGTCGTTGAACGCGCGTATCGCGACGGTGTTCTCGTCGTCGGCCGCCGCGTCGATCACCGCACCGCCCCACAACACGTTGTCGACGAGAATCAGACCGCCCGTCTGCATGCGCCCGACGATCGCGTCGGAGTAGTTCGCGTAGTTCGGCTTGTCGGCATCGATGAACGCAAGGTCGATCACGGAGTCGGGCGGCAACGCTGCGAGCGTCTCGGTGGCCGGCGCGATCCGGAGATCGATCCGATCCGCGACCCCGGCCTCGTCCCACGCCTCGCGTGCCACCGCGGTCCACTCCTCGCTCACGTCGCAGCAGATGAGCCGAGCGTCGGCCGAGAGTCCCCGGGCGATGCACAACGCGCTGTAACCGGTGAACGTGCCGACCTCGACCGCGAGGCGCGGGTCGACGAGCTTGGTCAGCAAGGTCATGAACGCGCCCTGCTCGGGCGAGATCTGCATCATCGAGATCCCGCCCAGCTCGGCGGTCCGGGCGATGAGGCGCTCCTGCACGGCGTCGGGTGGAGTTCCGTGCGCGACCAGGTACTCGTGGATCTCCCCACCGAGGAAGAACGACTTCGGGTCCGTCACGGGTGGCCCCGGCGACGCAACGCCTCGGCAGCCAGGACCTCGAGCGTTCCCCGCGCGGTCGCGGCCCAGGTGAACCGCTCCGCATGGGCTCGCGCCCCGGTGGCGAGACGGGCGCGCAGTTCGGGATCGCCGAGCACCCGGTCGAGGCCCGAGACCAGTTCGTCGGGGCCGTCGGTGAGCAGACCGGAGCGACCCTCGGCGACCGCATCCGAATGGCCGGCGATCCGGGTGACCACGGCCGGCGTGCCGCACGCGGCCGCCTCGGTCACCGTCATGCCCCAGCCCTCTCGCGCGGAGGCGCTGGTGAGCACCCACGCACGCCGATACAGATTGATGAGTTCCTCCTCGGACACGTGACCCGGGAGGTGGATGTAGCGCTCGGCGCCGGCCTCGTGGATCTGGGTCTCGAGCTGTTCGCGCCGGTAGCCCTCACCGACGATCACGGCTTCCATGTCGGGGTGACGCGCGTGCAACTTCACCAACGCGTCGACCAGCACCTCGAACTTCTTCACCGGCACGAGGCGGCCCACCGCGACGACGAGCGGCGTGGGAGACTTCTCGCCGCCGGGCGAGAACTTGGGGTCGATACCGGGCGGCACCACGTGCACCATCGACGGCTTGAAGCCCAGGTCCTCGATGAGTTCGTGCTTGGAGGAGTTGGACAGCGTGACCATCGGGGTGCGGCGGTAGAACTTCGGCGCGATGGTCGACTCGAGGGTGCGCCCGACCGTGGCCAACTTCGGCGGCAGCGTCATGTTCCACATGTCGGCGTGCACATGGTGCAACCAGGTGACGTGTGGGGTACGGGCCCAGATCGGCGACATGAAGGGCATGCCGTTCCAGATCTCGACCAGTCCGTCGCGCCCGCCGTGCCAACCCATCATCTCGGAGAACGCAGCACGCGGGAACACCATGTAGCGGCCGGCCTTGCGAATCACCCGGTAACCGTGGCGCCAACTCATCTGCGGTTGACCGGCAGCGAAGGAGGTCCGCATCGTCACTTCGATGCCGGCTTCGGCCCACAGACGGGCAACCGTCGAGGCGTGGACTTCCGACCCGCCGGCCTCGGGATCGTCCAGATCCCGCCACGCCAGCATCGCCACCCGTTGCAGGCCGGCTTCGGCTGCCAGGTCGCCGAGCTTGGCGATGTCACCAGGTGTTGCCAGACCGTCGAGATCAGCCACGTCGTGTTCTCTCCCCCACTGCGCCGCCCCCACGGAGCAGACGGATATTCTACGCTCCGCGCGAGCGCCGTCCGGCCCGCAGCCCCGATGCAAAGGACCCCTGGTGAAGCTCACTGGCGAGCGCCCGATGGAAGGTCACACCCCGGATTCCCTGCTGGCACTCCACGATGCCGGGTACCGCGAGGTGATCGCCCGGCTCGGCACCGGCCGGATCCTCGACGTCGGGTGTGGCGTCGGCAGTGAAACCGCCCGCTTCTGCGGTCCCGACCGACGCGTGATCGGTGTCGACTACAGCGCCGACACCGCGGCGCTCGCCAGCTCCGAGTACGGGCCGGAAGGGCCGCGTGGTACCGATGCCGAGTTCGTGGCCATGGACGGCGGCAAGCTCGGATTCGCGTCCGGTAGCTTCGACGCCGTCTGTTCGTCACACATCATCGAGCACTTCGTGATGCCCGAGGACCACTGCGCGGAGCTGGCCCGGGTCTGCACCGATGACGGCACCGCGTTCGTGATCACGCCGAATGCACCGGCCGACTTCGAGAATCCGTTCCACGTCTACCTCTTCGATGCGGCCCAGCTCGCGTCGATGCTGCGCCTGTTCTTCGAGGAGGTCGAGGTCATCGGCCTCGAGGGCGATGCTGCGCTCAAGGAAGACTTCGCGGCCCGGCGGACGAGCGGCGAGAAGTTATTGAAGTTCGACGTACTCAAACTGCGCCAACGCATGCCACGCAGCTGGTACGTGTGGTCCTACGAGCACGCGCTTCCGGTGGTCTACAAGGTCCTCGGGTCGAAGAACACCGGCATCGGTTCGGGGCTCGACGACTCGCACTTCTTC
>JBBQXR010000136.1:0-8373 GCA_038209455.1 Acidimicrobiia bacterium | reverse complement strand
GTGAGCGGCGACTGCGTCCATCACCGGGGAGAACCGGGCGATCGCGCCGGCCCGCAGATAATCGCCGTGGGCAAACCCGCCGGGCACCACGACCGCGTCGACCCCGCGCACTGTGGCGTCGGCGTGGAACAGGAGGTCCGCCTCGCCGCCGAGCTGTTCGACCACCCGCATCACATCGAGCTCGCAGTTGGTGCCGGGGAACTGGACCACTCCCACGCGCGCGCTCACACCACACCCCCTCGTGGCCCTGCGGGCCGGTCCGGTCCGGCCCCGCTCCGCGGATTCGGATCCCGGTGCAGGTGGTTCGCCGCCTCGCTCACGCCGGCTCCAGGGTGATCGCGAAGGCTTCGATGACCGGGTTCGCCAGGAGCCGATGACACATCTCGTCGACTTGGGCGTGGGCTGCGGCTTCGGTCTCGGCATCGACGACGAGGTGGATGCTCTTCCCCACCTTGACCTGGGTGACGTTGGTGTACCCCAACGCGGGGAGCGCCCGATCGATCACCGCGCCCTGGGGATCGAGGATCCCGGGAAGGTGGGTGATGTCGACGGTGGCAGCAAAGCGCGGCATCGCTTCGACCTTACCCGGCCGAGTCCGACGCGCCCGGCCCGTACCAGTCGCCGAAATCGCGTCCCGTGATCCGCTCGTACGCCTCGACGTACCGCGCGCGCGTTCCTGCGATCACCTCGGGCGGGAGCGGCGGCGCCGGCGGGGTCTGGTCCCACTCGAGCTCGAGGTAGTGGTCGCGTACGTATTGCTTGTCGAAGCTCGGGGGCGATCCACCAGGTGCGTACGAGTCGGCCGGCCAGTAGCGCGACGAATCCGGTGTCATCACCTCGTCGATCAGGAGCAGCTCGTCGTCGGCGGTGGTCCCGAACTCGAACTTGGTGTCGGCGAGCAGGATGCCGCGACTCTGAGCGTGGGCCGCACCCCGCTCGTAGATCGCGAGCGCCGCCGCCTCGAGCCGGGCGAACGTCTCCGCCCCCACCAGATCGATCCCTTCGGCGTCCGACATCGGGAGGTCGTGACCGGTGTCGGCCTTGGTCGTCGGGGTGAAGAACGGCTCGGGTAGGGCCTCGGCTTCCTGCATGCCGGCCGGCATCGTCCGGCCCTGCACCGTCCCCTGTTCCCGGTACTCCTTCCAGGCGCCACCGAAGAGGTAGCCGCGTGCGATGCACTCCATCGGTACCGGATCGGTCCGCCGAACCAACGTGGCTCGACCGTCGGCATCCGGACGGGCACCCGCCGGGAACTCGGCCGGGTCGGCGCTGATCACGTGGTTGGGGAAGAGGTCCGCAGTGAGGTCGAACCAGAACGTGGACAGGGCGGTGAGCACTCGCCCCTTGTCGGGGATCAGGGCCGGGAGCACCACATCGAAAACCGAGACCCGATCGGACGCCACCATCAGGATCCGGTCGTCGCCGGCGTCGTAGAGATCACGGACCTTGCCCGAGTAGAGGTGCGGCAGATCGATCATGCGTCCAGCACCTCGAAGGTCCGGCCGATGTTGGCCACCGCGCGTTTGAGGTCGAAGCACGTCTCGAGCTGCGCCATCGTGAGTGCGCCGGTCACCTCCGCATCCTCGCTCAACACGTCGATGAACGGTCGCCGCTCGTCCCACGTCTTCATGGCGTTGCGTTGCACCATCCGGTACGCGTCATCCCGCGACCGACCCGCCTCGACCAGCGCGAGCAACACCGGCTGACTGAACACCAGGCCGTAACTCGCGTTCAGATTTTCGATCATGCGCTCAGGGTGGACCTCCATGAGTTCCACGATGGCTCGCATCTTGACCAGCAGGTAGTACGCCAGCAGGCAGGAGTCGGGCAGGATCACGCGTTCCACCGACGAGTGGGAGATGTCGCGCTCGTGCCACAGCGCCACGTTCTCGAGCCCGGCGATCAGATCGGCCCGCAGGATCCGCGCCAACCCACACAGCTGCTCGCTCTTCACCGGGTTGCGCTTGTGCGGCATCGCCGAAGAGCCCTTCTGCTTCCCGGCCTTGAATCCCTCCTCCACCTCACGCACCTCCGTGCGCTGGAGGTGACGGATCTCGAGCGCACACTGCTCGACGGTGGCCCCGACCGAGGCGCACGCGTAGAGCAGTTCGGCGTGCCGGTCACGAGCCAGGACCTGGGTGGCGGGCACCGGCGTGAGACCGAGCGCGGCGCAGACGTGTCGCTCCACGAACGGGTCGACGTTGGAGTACGTGCCGACCGCGCCCGAGAGCTTGCCGACGGCGATGCCGGCCCGCGCCCGACGGAGCCGCTCGACATCGCGTCGCACCTGGAGTGCCCAGAGCGCGAGCTTGACGCCGAACGTCGTGGGCTCGGCATGGATGCCGTGGGTGCGGCCGACCATCGGCGTGTCCCGGTACTCGTGCGCCTGCGCGGTGATGGCCCGGTCGAGCGCGTCGGCCGCCTCGATGAGGAGATCCGCAGCGCGCGTCAGCTGGAGCGCGAGCGCGGTGTCGACCACGTCGCTCGATGTGAGCCCGTAGTGCACCCACGCGCCTTCGGGCTGTCCGACCCGCTCCTGGACGATGTCGACGAACGCGGCGACGTCGTGCTCGGTAACGAGTTCGCGCTCGTCGATCGCGGCCACGTCGAAACCCGCTCGCGCCCGCACCGCCGCGGCCGCATCCTTCGGCACGACGCCGAGTTCGGCCCACGCCTCGGTGGCCAGGATCTCCACCTCGAGCCACGCGCCGAACTTGGCCTCGTCGGTGAACAGGGTGGCCATCTCGGGGAGCGAGTAGCGCGGGATCACGATGCCTCCAGGGTCAGGTCGAGGGTGCGGTGGCGATGTCCCGCCGGCAGTACTTGCCGCGCCACGAGATTGCGTCGGCCGCGGCGTAGGCCTTGGTGCGGGCGGCTTCGACGTCGGCGCCGAGCGCGGTGACGGCCAACACACGACCGCCGGCCGTGACGATGCCGGCGTCGGTTCGCGCCGTGCCCGCGTGGAACACGATCACGTCGTCGTCGTCGTTCGCGTCCAAGCCCGTGATGGCGTCGCCGGTGCGGGGCGCAGTCGGGTAACCGTCGCTCGCGAGCACGACGGTCACGCACGCATCGTCACGGAACTTCACCGGCGTCTCCAGTCGACCGGTCGCGGCCTCGGCGCAGTGGACCGCAAGGTCGCTGGCGAGCCGAGGCACCACGACTTCGCACTCCGGATCGCCGAATCGAACGTTGTATTCGATGACCTTCGGTCCCTCGGGCGTGAGCATCAGCCCGGCGTAGAGCACGCCCCGGTACTCGATATCGAGTGCGGCCAGGCGGGCCAGCGTCGGGGTGACCGCGCGCTCCATGATCTGCTGCACGAGCGCGTCCGTCGCGACGGGCACCGGCGAGTACGCACCGACGCCACCGGTGTTCGGGCCGAGGTCGCCGTCGCCGAGACGCTTGAAGTCCTGCGCAGGCGCGAGCGGGACGCCGGAGAGGGATCCGTCACAGAGCACGAGCAGCGAGAGTTCCGGCCCGGTCAGCCCCTCCTCGATCACCACGGTGCGGCCGGCGTCGCCGAACGCGCGGCCGGCCAGGTACTCGCGCACCGCCTCGCGCGCGTCGGGCAGCGACTCGGTGACGAGCACGCCCTTGCCCGCGGCCAGGCCGTCGGTCTTGATCACGTACAGCCCGGGGAGCGTCTCCAGGTAGGCCAGCGCCGCGTCCTCCCGGTCAGCCGTGAAGGTGCCGTGGCCCGCGGTCGGGATCTCCGCATCGGCAAGGACGTCCTTCATCCACGCCTTCGAGCCCTCAAGCTGGGCGGCGGCGGCCGACGGACCGAACACCGCGAGTCCGCGCTCACGCAACTCGTCGGCGAGCCCGTCGACGAGGGGAGCCTCCGGACCGATCACTGCGAGGTCGAACGCGTCGAGGCTCTCCATCGCGTTCTCGAAACTGAGACACGAGGCAATGGCGGCGATACCCGGATTCCCGGGCGACGCGACCACCCCGTCGACGATCGGCGATCGGGACAACGCCCAGACCAGTGCGTGCTCCCGCGCGCCGCTGCCGAAGACCAGGACCTGCATGTCAACCTCGCTCTCTGCGCACCCGCGAGGTGGCCTCGCTTCGGTTCACGCCGCCCTCGGTAGGACGACCGTCTGGTCGCGCGCCGGGCCAACGGACACAAAGCTCACGTGCACGCCGGTGTAGTCCTCGATGAACTTCACGTACTCGCGAGCCTCCGGTGGCAGATCGTCGAGTCGTTCGGCGCGTTCGATGTCGCACTCCCACCCCTTGAACGTCTCGTAGACGGGCTTGACCTTGTGGATCACCGACTGGTGGTACGGCACGTGGTCGTAGCGCTGACCGTCCTCACCGACGTAGCCCACACACACCTTCAGTTCCGGGAGCGGGGAGAGGACGTCGAGCTTCGTGATCGCCAGCTCGGTGCACGTGTTGAGCCGGCAGGCGTGCTTGACCATCACGAGGTCGAGCCAACCGGTCCGGCGCCGACGCTTGGTGTTGGTACCGAACTCGGCGCCGCGATCCACGAGCAGGTCGCCCACCTCGTCGCCCTCGAACAGCTCCGCGGGGAACGGCCCGGCACCGACGCGGGTCGTGTACGCCTTGACCACGCCCACGATGCGCTCCAGGTCACGAGGTCCGGCGCCGGCACCCGCACACACCGCGCCCGACACGGGGTTGCTCGACGTCACGAACGGATACGTCCCGTGATCGAGGTCGAGGAACGTGGCCTGAGCGCCTTCGAAGAGCACCCACTGCTGGGCGTCGAGCGCCTCGTGCACGAGGTGCACCGTGTCATCGACGAGCGGTTCGAGCCGCGGCGCGAGCGCCAAGTACCGCTCCGCGAGCGCCGCCGCGTCGACCGGGAGCCGGTTGTAGACCTTGGTGAGCACACCGTTCTTCTCCCGCAGCGCGAGGTCGAGCTTCTCGCGGAAGATCTTGGGGTCGAACAGGTCCTGGACCCGCAGCCCGACCCGCATCGCCTTGTCCGCGTACGCCGGGCCGATCCCACGCTTCGTGGTGCCGAGCTTCGCGCTCCCGAGGTAGCGCTCGTTGAGCCGGTCGAGTTCCTGGTGGTACGGCATGATCAGGTGCGCGTTGCCGGAGAGTCGCATCGTGCGCGTGTTGATCCCGCGCGACTCGAGCATCTCGAGTTCGGTCAGCAACACGTGCGGGTCGACGACCACCCCGTTCCCGATGACCGGGACCACCCAGGGGTAGAGCACGCCGCTCGGTACGAGTTGGAGCTTGAACACCTCACCGTCGACGACAAGGGTGTGGCCCGCGTTGTGGCCGCCCTGGTACCGGACGCACAACGACGCTTCCTTGGCCAGGTAGTCGGTGAACCGCCCCTTGCCCTCGTCGCCCCATTGGGTCCCGACGATTACTGCTCCGGGCACGATCCACCCCCGCGAAAAGGACCGGATCCTCGCGAGGAACCGGCCCACGACGTGACTGCACTCACGTTGGGAGCAGGTTAGTCGACCGCGCCCGGTGATCCTCTGTCCGTTGCGCCGCGCCCGTGCCTCCCGCACTCACGACCGTCGACGCGCGCCAGTGCGCGTCGACGGTCAGGACCGGCGGTCAGGATTGGGTCAGGACACGACGACCGGATCGGCGCGGTGGAACACGAGTCCGTCGGGACTCGCGTCGACCTGGACCACGTCGCCGTCCTTGTACGCGCCCTGGAGCAACTCGATCGCAATCGGGTCCGCGATCTCCTTCTGGAGCACCCGCTTGAGCGGCCGCGCCCCGAAGTCGGGGTCGTATCCGACCCGCGCGACGTGCGCCCGCGCCGCGTCGGTCAGCTCGAGGCCGAGGCCACGCGCTTCGAGGCGAGCCCGGAGGATGCCGACCTGGATGTCGACGATCGCCGCGATGTGGCGCTCGTCGAGCCGGTGGAACACCACGACTTCGTCGATCCGGTTGACGAACTCCGGCTTGAAGTGACTCCGCACCGCGGCCATCACCGTGGCCTCATCGCCACCCGCGCCCAGGTTGCTCGTCATGATCAACACCGTGTTGCTGAAGTCGACGGTGCGGCCCTGACCGTCGGTCAGACGACCGTCGTCCATGAGCGCGAGCAAGATGTTGAACACGTCCGGGTGAGCCTTCTCGACCTCGTCGAGCAGGACGACGGAGTACGGGCGGCGGCGGACCGCCTCGGTCAGCTGGCCGCCCTCGTCGTACCCGACGTACCCCGGAGGCGCACCGACGAGGCGGGAGACCGAGTGCTTCTCCATGTACTCGCTCATGTCGATCCGGACCATCGCCCGCTCGTCGTCGAACAGAAAGTCGGCGAGCGTGCGGGCCAGCTCGGTCTTGCCCACGCCGGTCGGGCCGAGGAACAGGAACGAGCCGATCGGCTGGTGGGGATCGGAGAGCCCCGCGCGGGACCGACGGATGGCGTTCGCCACCGCGGCTACGGCGTCATCCTGGCCGATGACGCGATGGTGCAGCTCGTCCTCCATGCGTACGAGCTTCTGCATCTCGCCCTCCATGAGGCGCGTGACGGGGACGCCGGTCCACTTGGAGACGATCTCGGCGATGTCCTCCTCGTCGACCTCCTCCTTCAACATCGCGTGGCCGGCCTGGAGGTCGTCCAGTCGACCCGTGCGATCGACGATCTCGGCGTCGAGGTCACGCATCGTGCCGTATCGGAGTTCGGCCGCCTGCTGGAGGTCGCCGTCGCGCTCGGCCTTCTCCGCCTCGGTACGCGCGGCCTCGAGCGCCTCCTTGCGCTCACGGATCGCGCCGATGGCGTCCTTCTCCAACTGCCACTGCGCGACCATCGCGTCACGCTCTTCGTCGAGGCCCGCGAGTTCGGCCTCGAGCGCAGCCAGTCGCAACTTCGACGCGTCGTCCGTCTCCTTGGCGAGCGCGGCGCGCTCGATCTCGAGCTGCCGGATCCGACGCTCCACGACGTCGAGTTCGTTCGGCATCGAATCGATCTCGATCCGCAGACGTGACGCGGACTCGTCGACCAGGTCGATCGCCTTGTCCGGGAGCTGGCGGGCAGGGATGTACCGGTCGCTCAGCACCGCCGCCGCGACCAGCGCCGCGTCCTGGATCCGCACGCCGTGGTGCACCTCGTAGCGCTCCTTCAGGCCGCGCAGGATCGCCACGGTGTCCTCCACCGACGGCTCGCCGACGAAGACCTGCTGGAACCGCCGCTCGAGCGCGGCGTCCTTCTCGATGTACTTGCGGAACTCGTCGAGCGTGGTGGCACCGATCATGCGCAGCTCGCCGCGGGCCAGCATCGGCTTGATCATGTTGCCGGCGTCGACCGCGCCCTCGGCGCCACCGGCGCCCACGATCGTGTGCAACTCGTCGATGAAGGTGACGACCTCGCCGTCGGAGTCAACGATCTCCTTGAGGACGGCCTTCAGCCGCTCCTCGAACTCGCCGCGGTACTTCGCGCCAGCGATCATCGAGCCGATGTCGAGGGAGATGAGGCGCTTGTCGCGCAGGCTCTCGGGAACGTCGCCCTCGATGATGCGGCGCGTGAGCCCTTCGGCGATGGCGGTCTTGCCCACCCCCGGCTCGCCGATGAGGACCGGGTTGTTCTTGGTCCGGCGCGAGAGGACCTGGATGACCCGACGAATCTCCTCGTCACGGCCGATCACAGGATCCAACTTGCCCTTGCGCGCTTCCTCGGTGAGGTCGCGGCCGTAACGCTCCAAGGCCTGGTATTGCTCCTCGGGGTTCTCGGACGTCACGCGGTGCGATCCGCGGACCTGCTTCAGTGCGTCGAGCACGGCCTCGGTCGTCACCCCGAGGCCACGGAGGAGGTCGCCCACGCCACCCGCGACCTTGGTCATGGCGAGGAGGAGGTGCTCGGTCGAGAGGTAGTCGTCACCGAGTTCGCCACGTTCGGCGTCGGCCGACTCGAGGAGCCGGAACGCGTCCTGGCTGAACTGCGCACCCTGCGCGGTCTCGCCGTAGACCTTCGGCATCGGCTCCAACGCCGCCTCGACCTGGTCCCGCACCGTCTTCGGGGACACGCCCACGCGTTCGAGGACCGGCAACACCACGCCCTCGGGTTGGCCGATCAGCGCGGCCAGCAGATGCTCGCCGCCGACCTGGCTGTGGTGGCGATCGCGCGCGATCGCCTGCGCGGCGCCGATGGCCTCCTGGGTCTTGCGGGTCAGCTTGTTGGGGTCAAGGGCCATAGATCTCTCGTCCTCCGGGCTCGTTGCGGAGACACGTCCGCGTTCTCGGGCGCGCCCAAACTTGACAACACCGCCATCAACTCTTCCATTCCCCCTCGCTGTGGCGCCGAGACGTCGCGTCTCCGGCGAGGTATCGACGCCAGCGTGGTCAGGGGACGGACTCGAACTCGCGGTCGAGGATGGCGATCGGCTCGTTCTCCCAGATCCCGTAGCGCAGGTGCCAACGCCG
>JBBQXR010000135.1:0-8390 GCA_038209455.1 Acidimicrobiia bacterium | reverse complement strand
ACGCGACGGTTCACCCGGGCGGATCGACCGCCGCGTCGACATCCTCCAGACCGGCCCGCCACCCGCGCCGACCACCCCACTCGTCGTGCAACTCTCGCGCTGGGATCGGATCAAGGACATGCAAGGCGTGCTCGAGGCGTTCGCCGAGCACGTTGATCGGTCCTTCGGTGCCCATCTCATGCTCGTCGGGCCCGAGGTCCGAGGCGTCACCGACGATCCCGAAGGCGGCGAGGTCCTCGACGAGTGCATTGCAGCTTGGCGCGACCTCCCGCGCGCTGCCCGGACCTGCGTCCATCTCGCGTGCGTGCCGATGAACGATCCCGACGAAGCCGCGATCATCGTCAACGCACTCCAACGCCACGCGACCGTGGTCGCTCAGAAGAGTCTCGCCGAGGGCTTCGGCCTCACGGTGGTGGAGGCGATGTGGAAACACCGGCCGGTCGTGGCCAGCAAGGTGGGCGGGATCGTCGACCAGATCGTCGACGGTATCCACGGGCTCCTGCTGGACGACCCTCACGACCTCGAAGGCTTCGGGCACGCGATCAACCGACTGCTCGGTGACCGTGCGTTCGCAGCACGGATCGGCACCGCTGCGTACGAGCGGGCCCATCAGGACTTTCTCGGCGACAGCCACCTCGAGCACTACGCCGACCTGTTCGCCGCGATGCTCGCGGCCGGCGCGCACGACGTGGGCGCGGACGCCAGACCGTTGCCCAATGTTCACTTGTGATGGCACCCACTTCGGTTTCCAATGTTGCCCTGTGGCAACCGAGTCCGACCCGTTCCGTGAACTCCACCTTCCGGCGGCAGCGACGTCGGGCGACGTGTGGGCGGCGGATGCGGCGGCTCGCTGGCGCCTGATCGTGGAGAACGCGGCCATGGCGCACATCGATCACGATGGGTTCGGCATCGATGCGGACTCATCCGGATCGATCTCGCCGCGAACCGACGAGGCCACCTCACCCCGAACCCGGCAACGCCATGGCTTCAGGGGATTCGACCGCGTCGAGCTTTGCTGTGTCGCGATCTGCTCCTGCGGTTGGGTGGGTCCGATCGCGCCATCGGAGGACCGGGCGCTCGTCCAGTTCATTGTCCACGTGGCGGGGGCGTGGACGAGTCGCTGGGGATCATCGCGGGACCCAAATCGGTAGCGAGGGCCCTGGAAGACTGCGTAGATGGCGAAGCGTCGCACGACCTCGGCGGGTCGGCTCGTCGCAGTCCTCGTGATCGGACTGGCGGCGTGCTCGGGGGGATCGAGTATCCGGGCCCACCGCACGTCGGACCGATCCGTCGGGTCCCGGCGCCCGACGGATCGCTCGGCGGCTCCGTCCACGGTCTCGACTGACTCTCCGAGTGCGCCTCCGACTGCCTCAGATCCCCCGACCTCGGCTCCAGCGGCAGGCCTCGGAGGGCTGCGCGGGCACGTCGTCGTGGTCGATGCCGGCCACAACGGAGGCAATGCGACTCATGCGGCACAGATCTCGCACCCGGTGTTCATCGGGACCCAATCCCGCGCGTGTGACACGACCGGGACCGCGACCGCCGATGGCTATCCGGAGCACGCGTACACGCTCGACATCGCGCTGCGGCTCCGCGCCACGCTCGAACGGTACGGCGCAACGGTGGTGATGGTGCGGACCGACGACACCGGTTGGGGTCCGTGCATCGACGAGCGCGCCGCCATCGGCAACCGCGCCCACGCGCAGGCCGGCATCTCGATCCACGCCGACGGCGGGCCCACGACTGGTCACGGCTTCCACGTCAACATGCCGGCGAACATCGCGGGCTACACCGACGACATCTACGCGGCTTCGCACACGCTCGGTGTCGCATTGCGCGACGCGTACGCTCAGACCGGTATTGCGCCATCCACCTACATCGGGCGCGACGGACTCGTCGAACGGAGCGACTTCGGTGGTCTGAATCTCTCAGACGTCCCGAAGGTCCTGTTCGAAACCGCCAACATGCAGAACTCCGGCGACGCCGCGCTGCTCCGACAGCCGGCGATGCGCCAGCGGATCGCCGATGCCATGGCCATCGGTCTCGCGCACTATTTCGCGATGCCGTGAGGATGAGCCCGGATGCGGCACCGTCCCGCGCGTCGACTACCCCGCGACGGTGACCTGGATCGGGCTGCGCACCTGGGTGTCGAGCGAAGCCGCGTCGGTGGTGGAGAGGTTGGCACCGCGGAAGAACCGAGTCCGCTGCGTCACGAGCTTTGCCGGCGTCGCCGTCAGCGTCGGGTCGGTGACCGGGACGTTGTTGACCGGCGACGTCAGGTTCATGCCGTTCTGACCCCACGCGGCGGCGTCGCCGGTGCACTGCGCCGGTGACGGGACCTTCGCGTCCTGGTACACGGTCGCGACGTTGAGGCCCGTGATGTCGGTGTCGAGACTGCGTACCGTCACGACGCTGCCCTGCGCGCCGGAGACCATCTGCCAGACCGGTGGCGGGGTCGAGCCCGTGACGTAGGTGATCGGAGTGAACGCGTCCGGCGTGCCGTCGATCGTCACGCCGGTGTTCGACGGATCCGAATACTTCAGCCCGGTCGTGTTGGTGAGGTAGTCGTCCGCGCTGCCGTAACCGGGCAGGCCGGCGTGACCGCGGATGTCGGTGGTGAGGTCCTCACGGTCGGGATAGAAGACGTGCGTGTTGACGGTGTAGAGGTAGCTGTTCGCACCCAGGTACGACCGGATCGCGCGCACCGGCCCGGAGATGTTCACGATGAACGCGCCCTCGCCGGGATTGTTCGCGCCGCCGTCGAACGTGTCTTCCGAGCGGCCGCAACCGACCGTCACGTAGAAGTGGGTCCGGTCGAGGATGGCCGTCCCCGACGCGTTGGCTGCGGTGACCGCGAGGCCGTTGTTGAGCCACCGGTCCCCGAATGCCTCGCGGTAGGACGGCGTGACGACGGTCGAGTGCTCAGGGTTGAAGCCCCACGTGTTGTTCGGCGCGAGTGATGCTGCGCCCATCTTGTAGGTGTTGGGATAGCTGCCGGAGTCGAGACTGAACGTGTAGGTCACCCCGGTCGTCCCGGCACTGCCGCCAGTGAGCGTGGCACTGCGGAAGAGGTACGCGTACCCGACGCCGTTCGTGGAGAGCGGGTCGTTCGCCTTCACCTCTTCACGGGTCGCTGCGTTGACACCTGCGGGCGCAGCCACCGAACCGTCGGCCTGCTTGCCGGTGTCGTTGGCGAGGAACGAGAGTTCGTCGTTGGTGTCGAACGTCGGGTCGGAGTCCGACGGGGTGTAGGTGGGCATCGAGGTGTACCCGGCGGTGAGGGTTGCCGGCGGCGTGTACACGAGTGCCTTGTAGGGCGTGGTGGTGCCGGACAGCACGGGCCAGATGTTGGTGGGCCGGTGGTAGATCTGGCCCGGGTTCACGAGGTCCCGCTCGTCGACCTGCACCGGGATCTGGTGCCACGCGCTCCCGTCCCACGCGAAGCCGACCAGATGCATCGGGTCGCCGCCGGTCAGCTTGGGCAACGCACTGCCGGTGAGGACGACCGGGTCTGACGGCCGGCTGATCGTCGCCCCGAACCGCGTGCACGCGGTGAGCGCGAGGAGGGCCGGCACCAGCACGGCCAGACCGATGACGTTTCGACGTCGTACATGCACCATTGCGTCCCCCGGATCACGATCAGCGGGGGCCGAGGTTACCGGCGTCTATTGCGCACTGGCGGCGTTCCGGTCACCCAGCGTGACCGTCGTCGTTTTGCTCTGGCCACCGCGGGAGTAGGTGAGTTCGACCTTGTCCCCGGGTGAGTGGGCACGGATCTGCGTCGTCATCATGGGGGCGCCCCGCACGGCCTGCCCGTCGACGGCGGTGACCACGTCACCGGTGGCCAGGCCGGCGTTGGCCGCCGGGCTCCCGGCAACGACTCGCATCAGTTCCGCGCCGGCCGGGTTCGTCGAGTTCTGTACTGCAACCCCGAGGAATGCGCCGTTGTCGGTGGGCGTCGCCGGAGTCGAGGGCCCACGATTCCCGTTCCCGCCGCCACTCCCGTTGCCGTTGCCGGTCCCATTCCGGTTGCTGTTGCCGTCGCCGTTCCCATCCCGACCGCCGGGGAAGGGCACGAAGTTGCCCTGTCCGGGAGCGCCACCGCCGGGTCGCACGAAACTCATGGCGCGGTCGTCGCGGTGCCCATGGTCGTCACCGATCGCGTACCCGATGAGTCCACCGATGAGGAGGAGCACCAGGCCGCCGATCGCGAACAGGCTCCAGGCCGGCACCAGCACCCCGCCCCGTCGGGACGGCTCGGCCACGGGAGTCATCGCGGCCGGCGCCTCGGGGGTGGTCGGCGTCTCGGGGGTGGTCGGGGTCTCGTGGGTTGCGGTCGGCTCCTCCACGGGGACGCTCTCCACGGGGACGCTCGCCGCCGGGACGGTGGGCTCCTCGGCTCCGGGGCGAGGAAGTGGGGCGTCGTCGCCGGATGCGTTCTCGGGTTGGTCGTTCATGCCGCCTGCTCCTGTGGTTGGCCACGCTGGGTCGTCAAGTCTCGCGAACAACGAGGGAGCGCTGGACGCGACCGGCTCGGTTGCTGAGTTCGGGCTCAGCCGGGACCCCCACCGGGGGCGCGGTCGAACTGGTCTGCAGATTGTGACATCCTCAGAGGCGCACAAAAGGGCCACTGGGAGGTCGGGCGTGTCAGCGGAGTATCCGAATAACAACGTGGATCGGTTCGGCCGCAGCTTCGACCGGCGCACCCTCCTCAAGGGCATGGCGGCGCTCGGTGGCGCGGTGGCCCTCGGCGCGTGCAAGCCCCGCTTCGGTGGTGGCCCGCCGTGGGGACGGGTCCTGCCGCCCGGCACGCGCCCGTTCCCTCGTATCGCGGAGGGGACCGACATGCTCCCCGAGATCGAGCACGTGGTCGTGCTGATGATGGAGAACCACTCCTACGACTCGTACTTCGGTGCCCTGAAGTGTGGCGACGGTTTCCAGTTCGGTCCCGACGGCCGGCCGCGCAATGCGAACCCCGATGGCTCCGGGAACCTCGTGCGCGCGTTCCACATGCCGTCGACGTGCCAGTTGCATGCGTTACCTGGCCAGGACTGGAACCGCAGCCACCGATCGTGGGACAACGGTCGGAACGACGGGTTCGTGCAGGCCTCGACCGCCGTCTCGATGGGCTACTGGGACGGGACCGACCTGCCCTTCTATTACGGGCTCGCCAACACGTTCCCGGTCGCCGACCGCTGGTTCGGCTCGGTCCTGGCTCAGACGTATCCGAACCGCAGGTTCCTCATGGCCGGCACCGCCGCCGGCATCGTGAGCACCACCACCGAGGCATTGCTCGCGCCGGCGCCGCCCAATGGAACGATCTTCGACCGGTTCCAAGCGCACGGGATCTCGTGGCGGAACTACTACACCGATCTCCCGTCGTCGGGAATCATCATCAAGACCCTGCAGGACTACCCGAACAGCATCTCGAAGATCGACCAGTTCTACGCCGACGCGGCCGCCGGCGACCTACCGTTCTTCAGCCTGGTCGACCCGAACTTCGACACCGAGTCGGAGGAGAACCCACAGGACATCCACCGTGGCGAGCAGATGGCCGCGAAGGTGATCAACGCGGTGATGCAGTCGCCGAACTGGGCGAAGACGATGCTCATCTGGACCTACGACGAGCACGGTGGCTACTACGACCACGTGCCGCCGCCGGCCGCCATCCGTCCCGACGACATCCCGCCCGCCATCGACGTGCCGCCCGATCTCCCCGGGATGTACGACCGGCTCTCGTTCCGCGTGCCTGCCGTGATCGTGTCGCCGTACGCGAAGCGCAACTACACCTCCCACGTGACCCACGACCACACGTCGGTGCTGAAGTTTCTCGAGACGAAATGGAACCTCGGCGCCCTCACCTATCGCGACGCGAACGCCGATGACCTGCTCGATTCCCTGAACCTTCGCGGGCGGCCGGCGTTCCTCGAACCACCCGCGCTCCCCAAGGCCGCACTCGACACGAACCCCGCCACCTGTACTCCTGGGGATCCCGGCGGTCCGATCCCGCCCCCCGACGCGGTCGTGCCGATCGGCCACAACCCCTGGCTGATCGCCCACTCGTAGCGGGCGGATCTCGCCCGCCCGATCGGTCAGCGCACGGCAAATCATCGGCGCTCCGGGGACCGGGAATCGCCCCGGTCCCTGATCCACGTGCTCTGTGCGGCAGAATAGGTGCGAGATGTGTCAGCGGCCGCTCGCCGTGCGACGTGTCCTTCGGAAGTTCTCGGATGTGGTCCGGGAACCCGCTGGCCCGCACGCAGCCCGTTGTCCTGCGACCCGATATGAATGTGAGGCGTGACCGATATGGCCCGAGGACGCGAGAGTTTCGAGAAGCGGGCGCGCGAGTTGAAGCGCCAGACCCGTGCTGCCAACAAGCGTGACCGCCGCGAAGACCGCGAAGGCACCGACGTCGAGACCGAACCGGTCGACGAGGAAGCGCTGATGGCGCGCTACGGCGTGCTCAGCCAGCGTCGTGAAGACGGCGAGATCGACGAGGCCTCGTTCGAGGCGGAGCGCGTCGCCATCTTCATGGAACTCGGCCTGATCACCGCCGACGACTGAACCCTTCGCCCGACCGTTCGCCCGCGACGGAGTTCGCGCCTCGAGGCATCAGCAGGGTTGGTTCGTCGCGATCTTCCCGGTGGCACCAGGATGGGTGGATGGAGCTGCTCCTGCTGTCGAACTCCACGAACTACGGAGCGGAGATGTTCTCCCACGCCGCCGACTCGTTCCGCGAGGTCGTCGCCGGTGCCACCGTCACGTTCGTTCCCTACGCACTGGCCGATTGGGACGACTACGCCGAGCGGGTGGAGGCGGCGTTCGGGATGCTCGACATCGCCGTGGTTTCGGCCCATCGCTCGCCGGCTCCCGACCGGGCGATCTGCGAGGCCGACGTCGTGATGATGGGCGGAGGCAACAGCTTCCGGTTGCTCGACTCGCTCTACGGCCTCGGCGTGATCGAGCAGCTCGGTGCGAACGTGCGGGCGGGGACGACGCGCTACATGGGCGCGTCGGCCGGTACCAACGTCGCGTGCCCGACCATCCGGACCACGAACGACATGCCGATCTGTGAACCGCCGAGCCTTACCGCGCTCGGTCTCCTCCCGTTCCAGATCAACCTCCACTACTTCGACGCCGACCCCGCCTCGACCTTCATGGGGGAGAGCCGGGAAGAACGCATTGCCGAGTTCCTCGAGGAGAACCACTGCCCCGTGTTGGCCATGTACGAAGGATCGTGGCTGCGCGTCAGCCACCGGACTGCCACCGTCACCGGGCCGGCCCGCTTGTTCCAGCGGAGTGGTTGCGAATCGTTCGCCGACGGTGTCGACGTCTCGCGGCTCCTGACCCTCGCTCCGAACTTTGACGACGGACTCCGACCCCACCGAGGGTGAGTTTCCACGCCCCAGCTCCGGCCACCACGAGCCGGATGCTTGAAACGGCGTAGATGGTGGTAGGCCTGACGGTGGTCGACGCAGCACCCTGGCTTCCCCCACCCCGGCGACGTCGTCATCGGGTCGGTCGCTGCGTCGTCAAGGAGGTCCAGCGCCATGCTCGATCGAGTGGAAATGATCGCCGCACACCGTGAGCTCGTCGAGGCGAGCGACGCGGTCCGGCATTTGTTGGTTGTCGAAGAGCTCACCCCGGAGAAGATCAAGACGGCTCGCAGCCGCCTCGCCCGGGCCTACGAGCGGGTCACTGAGGTCGATGACGAGATGGTCTGCGTCTGAGCTGCTCACGCAAGAGTGACGACACCCGTTGCCGGTGACCGGGCGCCGGGTGGTCATGGGATTGCTGTTCTTCCCGCGCGGCGGCTCCGCCTTCGTTGCGCGCTATCTCAGCCCGGCGCTGACCAAGGCCGGGTGGTCCGTATCCCTCGCCGCCGGTTCACTCGGCGGTCCCGGTGATGGGACGCACGCCGCGTCGTTCTTCGCCGGACTTGACGTCCACGCACTCGACTTCACCGCCGCGCGCGACGCGTTCGCGTCGGGAGGCGATGCCATCGCCGCCTCGCCGCCGATGCACCCGTCGTACGAAGACCGTGCCGGGGTGCCGGATGTCGTGTTCGCATCCATACCGCCGGATCTCGTCGATCACCTGTCGAGCGCATGGTTGGCTCCACTGCGTGCGGCGGGGGCCGACGACGCCGACGTCTTTCACCTCCATCACCTGACCCCGCAGCTCGACGCAGTGCAGCGGCAATGGCCCCACGTGCCGTTGGTGGTGCACCTCCACGGCACTGAGTTGAAGATGATCGAGGCCATCGAGCAGCGAGCCGCGCTCGCAGCCGCGCTGGGAGAGACCCTCGCGAGCATGGGGTCGCGTGGGTCAGCTCCGGTCGAGGCGACCGCCGGCCTCGACGCCGACCAGGTCGAGATGTTGCGGACAAC
>JBBQXR010000134.1:0-8447 GCA_038209455.1 Acidimicrobiia bacterium | reverse complement strand
GATCGGCCTCGTGCGGGACCCGGACCCGCTCGTGGCGGAGTCGGCGGCCTACGCGTGCGGGGAGATCAGGTGGGAAGGATCACGCCGGGCGGCGGTGGTGCGCGCCCTCGTCGACGCGGCCCGCCATGAAGACGCGTTGGTGCGGGAATCGGCGGTCGCGGCCCTCGGCTCCCTCGGCGACCCGGCCGGGCTCCCTGCGATCCTCGCGGCATGCTCCGACCAACCGTCGGTTCGGCGCCGGGCGGTGCTGGCACTCGCACCGTTCGACGGTGGCGGGGTGGATGCCGCGCTGGCGGTCGCGCTCAGCGACTCCGACTGGCAGACCCGTCAGGCCGCCGAAGATCTCGTCTCGCCGGGCCGCGACGCGAGTTGACGCGGCTGGTCAGCTCTGGCGCGGACCGCGCATGAGCATGTCCTCGACCTGATCGAAGATCTCGACGCAGCGGCCGGCGCCGAGCACGACGCACTCGAGTGGCGCATCGACGAGATGGACCGGCAGCTTCGTCTCCTGCGCGATGCGCAGGTCGAGGCCGCGCAGCATCCCGCCCCCACCGACGAGATGGATCCCGTGGAGGATGAGGTCGTGCGCCAACTCGGGCGGGGTCTGACTCAGCGCCGCGATGACCGCGTCGCAGATCGCGCGGACCTGTTCCTCGATGGCTTCGCGCACCTCTTCGGGGGTGAGCACGACCGTCTTCGGCAGGCCACTCATGAGGTCGCGTCCGCGTACCTCGGCCTTGAACTCGTCCGGCGTCGGGAACGCCGAACCGATCGCGAGCTTGATCTCCTCGGCGGTGCGTTCACCGATGGCGATCCCGTACTCGCGCCGGACGTAGGCCTGGATGGCGGCGTCGATGTCGAACGAGCCGACCCGGACCGCTTCGAGGGCGACCACGCCGCGGAGTGAGATCACCGCGACCTCGGTGGTCCCACCGCCGACGTCGACCACCATGTTGCCGAGCGGTTCGTGGATCGGCAGCCCGGCACCCACCGCGGCGGCCATGGGTTGTTCGAGCAGATAGGTGGATGCCGCGCCGGCGAGCCGCGCCGCTTCGAGCACCGCCCGCTGCTCCACGTGGGTGATCGCCGACGGGACACAGATGAGCACCCGGGCGCGAGACAGCCGGGACACCCCGGCCCGCTGGAACAGGAGCCGGATCATCCGCTGGGTGATCTCGTAGTCGGTGATCGCCCCGCCCCGGAGCGGACGTACGGCGACGATGTAGCCAGGCGTCCGGCCGATCATCTGCCACGCCTCGTGGCCCATGGCCAGGACGTCGTTCGACCGGCTGTTGAGCGCGATCACCGTGGGTTCGTTGAGGATGATCCCCTGGCCACGCGCGTACACCAGGGTGTTGGCGGTGCCGAGATCGATCGCGAGGTCTCTAGCCAGCGCGCCGACCCCGTGTTCGGGGCGCTGCGTCCGGCGCCAGCGCTTTCTGTCGCGCGGCGAACTCCTCGATACCCGAGTTGAGCCCGCGTGGACGGCGGTTCCGCAGCAGCACGATGGTGACGCCGACGATGATCACACCGAGGGCCAAGGCCAAGAACTCCATGGTCAGATCCCGTCGTTTCCGCTGAGGGCCCGCACGTCCTGGGCCCGGGTGCCCCAGTCGGCACCACCCGACCAGTGCTCCTGTTTCCAGATCGGTGCGGATTCCTTGAGCGTGTCGATCGCGAACTGGGCAGCTTCGAACGCGACGCTCCGGTGCGGGCTCGACACGACCACTGCGACCGACGCTTCGGTGAGGGTCAGGGTCGCGAGGCGGTGGAGCAGCGCAGCCCGGGTGATCTCCGGCCAGCGCACCCGCGCCGCGACGAGGATCTCACCCATGACCCGAACTGCTTCGGGCTCGTACGCCTCGTAGGTGAGGGCGGTGACATCGGTGCGACCGTCGGCGTGGTCCCGGACGACACCGAGGAACGTGACGACGGCGCCCGCCTCCGGAATCGTCGCCCACGCGATCGCCTCGGCGACGGGGAGTGGGGCGGGGCCCAGCGCGACCCAGTCGGGTCCCGCCGGTGCGGTCGGAGTATGCACGGGACTCATTGTAGGGATGACCGACCCGAATCCTGCTGGTGGGCGCGGATTCTCACCGCGAGGTCGTCGGTAGGATCTCGAAAATGCCGGGCGACACGGGAGACGACGAAGGGTCGGGCCCACCGCCCCACCCTCAGGATCGTCCCTGGATCCACCCCTCCGAGCTCTTCGCCAGCGCCCGCGTCGCGCCCCCGCCGCGGCCCGCGCCCCGGAGCTGGCGGCGCGATGCCGTGCTCACCGTGGCCGCCGGTGCGATCGGAGCAGTGGCCGCGGTCGCGGTGCTCGCGATCGTGGGCGCGTTCGATCGCGACCCACGCGTGGTGACCATGCGGGCCCGGACCACCGATTCCACCGATGCTGCGAGGGTGGCCACCCTGGTGAGCCCCGGGGTGGCATCGGTCGTGATCGACGCCGCCGACGGGACCGAACACCGCGGATCGGGGATCGCGGTGGGCGCCCACCAGATCCTGACCACGGTGACGGTGGTGGATGGCGCCGGCGGATCGCCCGCGCAGATCGAGGTCAGCCTCACCAACGGACGCTGGGACGCGGCCCGGGAGCTGGGCCGCGACACCGTCACCGGGCTCGTCCTCCTCGAAGTCCCGACCCTGTCCGTCGAACCCACCCAGATCGCCACCACGGTGGCGGTCCAGCCCGGCGAGTGGGTCATGGCGGTCGGACGTAATGCGGCAAACAGCCCCTGGGTGACGACGGGCGTCGTCACCGCGACCGGCGGATTCGCCACGGATGCGAGCGGCGTCACCCGCGCCGGCATGATCACGACCAGTGCGGAACTGGCCGCCGATGCCCGCGGTGGCGCACTCGTCGACCAGCACGGACGGATCGTCGGCGTGCTCGTCGGGCCCAACCCGCTCGATGCCACGGGCACCGCCATCCCGGGTGAGACCGCCCACGACGTGACCGTCCAGCTCGCCAACAAGGGCCACGCCAGCCACGGCGCCCTCGGGCTCATGGCCATCGACACCCGCCAGGCCGGGGCGACCATCACCGACGTCACGCCCGGCGCCAGCGCCGACACGGCCGGGTTACGCGTCGGCGACCGCATTCTCGCCGTCGACGCTGCTGCGACCCCCGACACCGCCCGGCTGGTCTACGAACTCCACCGTCGTCCGTCCGGTGAACGGGTCCGCATCACCGTCACCCGTGGCGGCCACCGGATCTCGGTCCACGCCCGGCTCGACGATGCCGGGAACCTCCCGACCGGGTCGGCACCGGTCGCGACGACCACCCCGATCCAGGCCGTCGCTACCTCCGGAGCCGGCTGACCCTCCTTTCGGCACCCGGATCGCGCCCGTTCCGGTGCGTTCGCGGTCCCGGTTCGGGGACCGGTGGGACGCGACCGGTGAGCGGGCGCGAGAATGGCCCGATGGAGATCACCGACGCGGACGCCCAACTCCTCAACGCGGTGCAGTGGTCGTTCCCACTCGACGCCCGGCCCTACGCGGTGCTCGGCGAGCGACTCGGCCTGACCGAGTCCGAGGTCATCGACCGGCTGCGGACCGTCAAGGACGCCGGAATCCTCCGTCAGCTGTCCGCCATCTTCGACACCCGCGCGCTCGGCTACACCTCGGCCCTCATCGCGGCCAAGATCGATCCGGACCGGATCGATCTTGCCGCAGAGGCGATCAACGCGCATCCCGGGGTGTGCCACAACTACAAGCGCAACCACGACTACAACCTCTGGTACACGCTGGCCGTCCCGCCGGGCGAAGACTTCGACGCCCACCTCGACGTCCTGCACCAAGCGTCCGGCGCGAGCGTCACCCGTAAGTTGCCGACGCTCAAGCTCTACAAGATCGGCGTGAAGCTCGACATGACCGGCGAGACCGCGGCCGACGCGAAGGCCGAGGTGCTCGAGCACGAACGACCCGAGCGCAAGGCCGAGATGCCCGCGCCCGACCTGAGTCCGATCGAGGTCGCGGCGATCACGCTGTGCCAGGAAGATCTCCCGCTCGAGCCCCGTCCGTTCGCGGTCCAAGCCGAAAAGCTCGGTATCACCGAGGACGAGATGCTCGCGATCCTCGCGTCGTTCACCGAACGCAAGCTCATGCGGCGCTTCGCGGCGGTCATGAACCACCGCAACGCGGGCTTCAAGGCCAATGCCATGGGCGTGTGGGCGGTGCCCGAGGGCGACCTCGACGCCATCGGGCCGCAGATGGCCGGCTTCGCCGCGGTGTCCCACTGCTACCGCCGGCCCACCTACGACGACTGGCCGTACACCGTGGTCACCATGGTGCACGGGCGGAGCGCCCGCGACTGCGAAGCCACCATCGATGCCATCGCGAGCGAGACCGGCGTGAGCGAGTACACGCTCCTCTGGTCGATCAAGGAGTACAAGAAGGTGCGCCTGCGCTACTTCACTCCCGAGTGGGAAGCGTGGAACGCGGCCCATCTCGTGCCCGCCACGAGCTGACACCCGCGGCCGAGTACCGCTAGCCGGCGAGCAGCGTCGCCAGGTCTTGTGCGAGGCAGTTCCAGGGATCGGACCGGATGACCTCCGGCGCGGGCGCGGTGGCGATGTCCCCCGGAGCATTGAGTGGTCCCGGGCCACAGACCACGGTCGCTCCGTTCGGCGTCACGATCGTCATGAGCGCGGCCGGCGAGATCGTGGGACCGGCATAGATCGCCAACCCGGACGGATCGACGGTCATCGGGACGGTGTGCCCGTCGAGCAGTTCCATCGAGACGCGGGATCCGGGCGGCACGGTCGCGCCGAGCAACTCGTACGGCGTCGACGCGTCGGCATCGATCGGGATCTCGATCGCGTCCTCGGCGGCGTCGCCCGCGAGGCTCGGCGGAACGCACACGCCACCGCTCGGGCGCAGCGTCTGGGCGGTGCCGTACGGGGGCGACGACTCCACCCGGAAGCACGACCATCCGTCGCGGGCCGAGGCGCGCCGGACCGAAACCTGGGTTGCGCCCGCGGCTCCGGCGAACACCTCCGCGTAGGGATCAACCGCATCCGGGGTCGGCCTGCTCGCGGCTTCGACCTGCGCAGGTGACGGCGCGGCAACCTCGACCGTGCGTCCGGCGGATTTCCCGATCGAGTACTCGCTCGTCAACCCCGTCGGGGTCGTGATGCGGACCCGGTTCGGGCGCCGGTGCGCGTCCGTTCCCACCTCGACGATGCGAATACCAAGACGCGCCTGCTCGGGGACGGGGAGCTCGGTCCGGAACGTGAGCGCCCCACCGGAACGCGACGGCGCGCGCCGCCAGCGCAGAGACGGAATGTGCCCCAGCGCGTCGAGAAGCCGAGCCGGGTCGTAGGCGATACCGACTCGCTGCGCCACGCCGACGTCAGGAGCGTCCAGCACCACGAAGGGAGCCTGCTCGTTCGACCGGAAGGTGAGGAGCGGCGTGCCGTAGGTGACCACGCCCGGCGTCGTGACCACCGAGCGGCGTACCCACGCCCGGTTCCCGACCCGGCGGTACTGCACCCCGGTGAGGTAGTGCTCGCCGCTCGCGGGCAACTGGAGCAGGGCACGGTAGGACGGCCGGTACTGGATGCGACCGCCGATCGCGGTCCGCAACCGATCCAGCGAGGCGGACCCTCGGACGGTGACCGTGCCGAGATCGCGAATCGTATTCGCGGCCGCGGCCGCGTCGAGTGCGGTGCTCCCCCCGTCGCTCGACGCGGTGGAGGCCGAGCACCCGGCGAGCCCGATCGCCAGCACCACCCCCGCGATTGCGGTTCGCATCACCACCGCGTTGCGCACGAGCCGCATCGTGCCATGACGACAAGGTGACTCAAGTGCCGCGAGCGTGAAGTCCAGACGAACAGCACGTGGAGAGTGGCCGCCCGATCTTGTCGGCCCCTTCGGCCCATCCCACACTGCCGAGGACAGCGACAGTTCTCGAATGCACAAGGGAGTTTTCATGCGTCGCACCATGGCCATCTTGGCCATCTCCGGCATCACCCTCATCGGCCTCGTCCAACCTGCGGGTGCGGCAACGTCGGTCACGGTGACCCCGAACACCAACCTCACGAACGGCACCACGGTGACGGTCAACTGGACCGGGCTCACCCCGAACGGCACGCCGTCCCTCGTCCAGTGCGTGAACGCACCTTCGACCGGCGCCGGTGGTGCCGACTGCGAGTTCTTGACCCTGCAAGTGGCGTCGGACGCAAGCAACGGCGTCGGCGCCGGGTCGGACACCTTCACCGTTCGGGACACGGCCGGACTGGTCGCCCTGAACGACCGGACCGCAGTCGCGTGCGACAACACGCACTCCGGTTCGATCCTCGTGCTCGACAACCCGAACGATCGGAACTCGGGCACGTTCCAGACCATCACCTGCGCCAGCGGGAACACCACCCCCCCGCCGGCCAACGTGCTCGTTTCGTGCACCGGCATCAGCCAGATCGCCACGCTGAACCCGGCGCTGGGCTCCAACTCCGCCAAGTACGTGAAAGAAACGACCAAGGACTCGATCGGCGACAAGACCGAGTTCGGCACCAACGCGAACGTCCCAGCCGACACCACGAGTTGTGACGTCAACGCCGGGATCCGTACCGACAACCCGGCCACCGACCAGGGCACCACCACCGCCAAGCTGAACCCATTCGACAACCAGTCGAACGGTGTGAGCACCGTGACGTCGGTCGCCGCGACGTCGAAGAACGTGCTCTCGGTGGCCGGCAGCGCAACCTGTCAGACCGAGCCGCAGGTGGCGGTCGACAACAGCTTCCCCCGGGCGTACCCGCTCCAGGGCAAGATGGCGATGAAGTTCGACCAGACGTTCCCGAACAGCGCGCCGATCCAGATCCAGGCGTACCTGCGGTTCGGTCACGACATCTCGGACCCGAACCCGACCCACACCAAGGTCTCGGGCATCGTGACCAAGGGCCCGGGCCTCGGCGGCGACGTGTCGGCGACCCTGCGCATCTGGCCGACCACCAGCGTCAAGAACCTCAACCCGCTGGAGTGCTCGGACGCTGACGTCACCGACGACACCGCCAACGCCAGCCTCACCGAGATGGCCTTCACCTTGGCCGACGGCTCGGACGGCAACACCACCGTCGACCCCTGGATCGTGACGATCCCCGGTTCGTAGCAACCACCACCGTTCGGCGCCGGTTGCGATCCGCCATTTCGGCGGATCGCAACCGCGTCCGGGCATCACCAGCGGGAAGGCAATTCGGACGTGACGGTGCGATCCTCCTCGGCCCGCCGGTGGGCCGTATGCATCACAGCACTCGCATGTTCGGTCGTGGCATGCGGCAGCAGCCCTCCCGCTCGGGACACGTTGCGATCCACCGACGCCTACAACGCGACCCGACACGGCTTCTCGCCGGCCGCGGACACCACCGCCCGGGCCGTGGTCGATCGCCTGCACCGATCCGGCGTGGCGTGTTCGGCCCCCGAACCCTCGAACTTCACGCTCCTCCGGCCGACGTACCTGCGTCAGCATGTCGCCCTTCCCCTGGGCGCGATCGAATGCGAGGCCGCCGTTCCCGGCGGCAGCGAGAACGTGGTGGTCGAGGTGTTCGGGGGTTCCCGCGCCATCGACTTCATGAACCGCAAGGCGCAGATCATCTGCCGCCGAGGCACCGCGCTCGGGCGGAAAGCCGACGGCACCAACGACTTTCCTGGTCTCCCCTACGTCATGGGCGCGGACCGGACGTGGATCGTCGAGCCCGACTCGATTGCGTTCAACCGGGTCATCGCGACTGCGCTGCGCCGCCCGCCCCGCAACGCGTGTACCGCCGTCGCGCACGCGTGATTCCGCTCACCGGGCCACGCCGCCGGCGTGAACTCAGGTGAGCCGTTCGGACGCGTCGTTCGCCTTCCGGAGCCGGTCGGCGAGCACGCCCATGACCTGGAGCGCGAAGGTCGGGTGCTCCTGCACCAGGTACGTGAACTCGCGTCGACTGATCCGCGCGACGGTGGCCGCAGTGGGAACGACTGCGGTGGCACTCCGCACCGCGGAGTCCACGAGCGCCATTTCGCCGACGATGCCACCCGGCGTCGCCGTCTCGACCACGAGACCGTCGCTGCGCACGAGATCCACCGCGCCTTCGATGATGGCGAACATCTCCTCACCGGTCTCTCCCTCTCGGAACAACACCGCTCCGGCGTCGTACTCCTCGATGTCACGGGCGTGGCGAAACAGATTGATCTCCGGCATGGGGAGCAGTTTCGCCGCGGCGGCCGGCGGACCCGACTCTCCACTGCGTTGTTCACCTTCCCGCCACCTGATGTTCGACGACCGCTCGAACCCTGGCCGCAAGGTGTCGTCACTTCGCCCCGGCCGCACCCGGGGACGGACCGACTGCGCGAGACTCGACCAATGGCTCTGACGGTGGCGCTCGTTGGCGTCAAGGGTGGAATCGGCAAAACCACCACCGCCGTCAATCTCGCCGGGATGGCTGCGGCCGGCGGAC
>JBBQXR010000133.1:0-8529 GCA_038209455.1 Acidimicrobiia bacterium | reverse complement strand
CTCCTCGACGAACCGGCGGCCGGGCTCGACCCGGACGAGACCGTCGCGCTGGGTGCCCTCCTCCGCCGCTTGCCCGAGCACGACGTGTCGGTGCTCCTGGTCGACCACGACATGTCGCTCGTCCTCGACGTCTGCCGCGATCTGGTGGTGCTCGACGTCGGTCGCGTCATCGCGAGCGGTCCGGCCGAGACGGTGAGCCAGGATCCGGCCGTCACCACCGCCTACCTCGGGACCGACCTGTGACCGACCCATCGGGCGCGCGGCTCCTCGACGTGCGCGACCTGCACGCCGGGTACGACGACGTCGAGGTCGTCCACGGTGTGGACCTCCACGTGGCCCCGGGAGAAATGGTGGCGCTGCTCGGCCCCAACGGCGCCGGCAAGAGCACGACCCTGCGCACCGTGTCGGCGTTGTTGCCACCGCTGGGCGGCGAGGTCGAGGTACTCGGCGCGGTCCTGCGGCCCCGAGCCCGAGGTCGCACACGCGGACCGGGACCGACCGAGATCGCCCGGCGCGGCGTTGCCCACGTCCCCGAGGACCGCGGCCTGTTCTTCGGTCTCACGGCTCGAGAGCATCTTGTGCTCGCAGCTCGCCACGGCGATCGCGACGGCATCGACCGGGCCCTCGCGTTGGTTCCCCAGCTCGCGCCGATCGTCGACCGGCGGGCCGGACTCATGTCGGGCGGCGAACAGCAGATGCTGGCGATCGCGCGCGCGTTGGTGGCCCAGCCGCGTCTCCTGATGATCGACGAGCTCAGCCTCGGGCTCGCACCAATCGTGGTGCAGCAACTCCTGCCGCTGGTGCGGGACGTGGCCCACGAACTCGGCCTTGGCGTCCTCCTTGTGGAGCAGTACGTGTCGGCGGCCCTCGCGGTGGCGGACCGCGCCTACGTGCTCTTCAACGGCCGGATCACGTTGGCCGGTCCGGCTCCCGAACTGCGGGACGATCAGGCCCAGATCGCCCGCAGTTACCTCGGCCGGCCGTGACGCTTCCACCCGTTCGCACCCTGTGGTAAACACTGTTCACCAACCGGGCGACCACCGCCGGGAACCTCGCAGTCGGGAGCCGTCATGACCGTCACGATGCCGCCGTCACCCTTCCTCTCCGGCCTGATGACCCCGGTCACCGACGAGCGGGACGACCAGGACCTCGAGGTCGTCGGGTCGATCCCTGCGGGACTCTCCGGGATGTTCGTGCGCAACGGGCCCAACCCGCAGTTCGCGCCGAGCGGCAAGTACCACCCGTTCGACGGTGACGGGATGATCCACGCGGTGTACTTCGAGGACGGTCGGGTGCGCTATCGCAACCGCTGGGTCGAGTCGAAGGGCCTGCTCATGGAACGCCGGCGCGGCGAGTCGCTCTACGGCGGCCTGGCCGAGTTCCGCATGCCCGAACCCGACGTCGTGGCCGAAGGCGGGATGATCAAGAACGCCGGGAACACCCAGACCGTGCGCCACGCGGGGCGGATCCTCGCGTTGCTCGAAGCCTGTCTCCCCACCGAGCTCAACCGCGACCTCGACACGATCGGTGAACTCGACTTCGGCGGCAAGCTCACGTCACCGTGCACCGCACATCCGAAGATCGATCCGGTCACGGGCGAGATGCTCTTCTTCGGTTACTCGCCGTTCCCGCCGTACGTGCGGTACCACGTCGTCTCGGCCGCGGGTGAACTGGTCCACTCCGCCGACATCGACATCCCCAACCCGATCATGATGCACGACTTCGCGGTCACCGAGAACTACGCGGTGTTCCTCGACTCACCCGCCATCTTCGACGCCGCCGCCCTCGTCTCCGGTGGACCGATGATGCGATGGGATCCCTCGGCTGGAACCCGCATCGGCGTGCTGCCCCGCCGCGGGAACGGCGACGACATCCGCTGGTTCGACGTCGACAACCAGTACGTCGTGCACTTCTTCAACGCGTGGGACGACGGCGACCACCTCGAGATCCGCGCCCCGCGGTTCGGCGCGATGCCGGGCGCCTTCGATTTCGACGACCCCACGGGCAAGGAAGCACCGATGCCGTGGAGCTGGTCGATCGACCTCGCGGCGGGAACCGTGCGCGACGCGCAGACCGACGACCGGGGCGGCGAGTTTCCACGCGTGAACGACGACCTCGCCACCCGTCCCACGCGGTACCTCTACAACTGCATGGCGCGTACGTGGGAGTTCGAGTTCGAGTTCCATGGCGTCGTCAAGTACGACACCGCCACCGGCAGCGCAACCGAGCGCTTCTACGACGCGAGTGAGGTCTCCGGCGAGCACGTCTTCGCCCCGAACCCAGCGGGCACCGCCGAAGACGACGGCTGGTTGCTCTCGTTCGTCATCGACCGGGCGACCGACACCACCGATCTCGTGATCCTCGATGCCCAGGACATCGCCGGCGAACCCGTGGCCCGGGTCCGCATGCCGCGGCGAGTCCCGATCGGCTTCCACGCCAACTGGTTCCCCGAGCCTGCCGGCGTATAGCGCCGCTACTCCCCGACACCTCGCGCCGGTTTCGGCCGCCGGAGCAGCAGAATGCCGATGACGACCATCGGCGCGCCGACGTACGCCCAGAACGGGTCGCCGGTCATCGACGAGCCACCGAGCAGGTCGATGCCCTGGAGGAACCACACCGCGCCCACGAGGACGAGGAGCACCCCCACGATCACTCGCAGCATGAACGGACCATTCGAGCCGAGCCGACGCGCATACGCGCAGAGTACGCCTCGAACCTCAGCCCGGTGGCGAGCAACACGGCCTTCCCCTCGGCGTCGATCAGAACCCAGCGCGTAGCGTCAGCCGGAAACGTCGACGCGAGGAGCGGGCATGCAGGTACGACGGGTGGTCACAGGACACGACGCCGAGGGGAAGGCCGTGTTCGCGGGCGACGACCACGTCGAGCCGGTGACGCTGGCATTGCTCCCGGGGATGGAGTTCCACCGACTCTGGGGAAGTGATGCGGGCGCGTCGTTCCCGGACGACGGGTCCCGACCCGACGCACCCCGGTACTTCCCGCCTGCGCAGGGCTACCGGTTCGCGTGCTTCTCGATTCCTCCGGACGGCGGCGCGGGCGCGCCCACAGATCTCGACTTCGACGGCGCGTTGGCCGAGTTCGAGCAGAAGTTGCCGGGCATGGCCGAGCACCTCGAGCCCGGGGCCCCGGGGATGCACACCACCGCGTCGATCGACTTCGGCATCGTGATCTCCGGTCAGGTGATCCTCGAACTCGACGACGGCGCCAAGGCCACGCTGAATCCCGGCGACACCTACGTGCAGAACGGGACCCGCCACCGCTGGTCGAACACCGGGGCGGTGCCCGCCGTCATCGCGGTGGTCCTCATCGGCGCGCAGCACGCCCAGGTCGGCTGACCGTCGGGGGCAGTTCGTACATCAGGTCGAGCACACGATGCGCGTCGGGATCGTCGACGGTCGACGCCTCCCAGATCACCTCGCCGCCTCGCTGCGAGACCGTCGTGTGCATGAAGCCACAGCACGCGTTCTCCCGAGTGGCCAGGTCGCGCGCCCAGACCTCGATGCCCGGATCCGCGCGGAACCGCCACCGCATCACGCCGGCACTGAGGCGCTCGCGGCCCACGTACGCTGCAGCGAACAGTCGGGAGTATTCGGCGAGGCGTTCGGCCCCGGTGTCGGGGGCACCGGTCATGTCACACACGATCGGTACCTGGTCACTCATGGTCGGAACCCTCCGGGTCGCGGCTCGGAACCCGAACGATAAAGTCTTGACCATGGTCCAGAGTCAAGGGAATTCGTGAAGATCGGCGAGGTCGCCACCCGCGCCGAGGTGAGTGTCGACACGCTCCGGTACTACGAGCGGCGCGGGCTCATCAGCGTCGCCGGTCGCACCGACGCCGGCTACCGGATCTACACCGACGACACCGTCGAGCGGATTCGCCTTGCGCGCCGGTTGCAGTCACTCGGCCTCACCCTCGACGAGATCGTCGACGCGCTCCACGCGCACGACGCCGGCGGCGCGACCTGTGCCTCCGAGCGGTGGCGATTGGAAGCGGTGCGCGAACGCGTCGAGGCCAAGCGCGCCGAACTCGATGCGATGATCGACGTCATCGACACGACCCTGCGCAGATGTGACGCGGGTACCTGCCAACTCACCGGCTGACTGCTGCGGCGAGGAATCGTCGCCCCGTGGAAGAGTGGCGGCATGACCTACGCCTTCGATCCCGAGTTCACCGCGTTCATCGAAATGCTGCCGCCGAGCGACTTCACCGATGTCGAACGATCCCGCGCCGGGCTCGCGGCCCTGTTGGGCCCGATGAACGCAACCGTCGACACCGACGGTCTGACCATCACGGACCACGAGATTGCAGGTCCCGACGGCAACCCGGTGCCGGTCCGGGTGTACACGCCCACCGACGAGACCCCAGCCGGAGGGCGGCCGGCGCTGCTCGACATCCACGGTGGTGGGTTCGTCGTCGGCGACATCGAGATGGAGCACGCGTTCGCGGTTGCGATAACCCGCACGCTCGGTGCCGTGGTGGCCGTCGTCGACTACCGGCTCGCGCCGGAGGATCCGTTCCCAGCGGGACTCGAAGACTGTTACGCCGCGTTGACCTGGCTGCACTCGAATGCGACCGACCTCGGGGTCGATCCGCAGCGCGTGGCGGTCGGTGGGCAGAGCGCGGGTGGTGGCCTGAGCGCCGCCACTGCCCTGCTGGCGCGCGACCGCGGCGGCCCGCCGTTGTGCTTCCAGTTCCTCGGCATCCCCGAACTCGACCACCGGCTCGAGACCACGAGCATGCGCACCTTCGTCGACACCCCGATGTGGCACCGCGCCAACGCGGAGTTGAGCTGGGGCTACTACCTCGGTCCCGAATCCGGCGACGTGTCCCCGTACGCGTCGCCGGCGATCGCGACGGACCTGCGTGGGCTCCCGCCGGCCTACGTCACCACGATGGAGTTCGACCCGCTCCGCGACGAAGGCATCCTCTACGCCCTCCGCATGATGGAAGCGGGAGTGTCGGTGGAGCTGCACTCCTACCCCGGGACGTTCCATGGTTCGGCGGCGATACCGACCGCTGCCGTCTCGCGGCGGGCGCACCAGGAACTCGTGGTCGCGCTCACACGCGGCCTCGGCGTACACCGCTGAGCGAACGCGCCTACGAAGCGGTCTTGAGCCGCGCCGCGAGAAACTCGACGCTGGCACGGAACTCCTCGACCGGTACCTCCACATGGCCGCCCGGATTCGCATGCAGTCGTTTGTCCACGGTGCCGAGTGCGCTGAAGAGGTCGAGCGCTCGTTCGCGCTCGAATAACTCGTCGTCCCACTGCACCAGGAACAGGACCGGACACTGCACGGCGGCAGCATCCGTGCGCAGCCGCTCCTTCGTCGGCCCGGTGATGCCCATGAGTCCGAGCACCGCGACCGAGATCCGAGGTTCGGCCGCGACCACGGGCAGCCCGAGAATGGTGCCCATCGACAGACCCCACCACCCCACCGGTCCGGTGCCGAGCACCTCGGCCGCGTGGAGTTCGTCGAGGACGGCCCGCCAGTCGGCGACCATCTCGTCGGTCATCGAGGCGTCACCACGCCAGGTGCGGGCGAAGTCCTGACCGACCGCCACGCTGTCGGCGCCGCCGTCCGCCCGGCGATCGCCGTGGACCGGCCCGTCGATCGCGACCGCCGCGACGCCGTGATGACGCGCGAGGCGGCGGGCCAGGGCCACGATGTAGCCCTGGCGCTTGTGGGCTAACCCACCGTGGCCGAGCAACACCAACGGAACGCCTGGCGCGACCGCTTCGGGGGTCCACAGCACGCCCGGGATCGTCCGATCCGCGCGCCCGACGTCGAATCGACGCTCGGTGACGCCCAGCGCGGTAACGCCGTCCTCCACCCAGTCGAAGCTCATCCCGACGAACCTCCTCGTGCCCACCGCACCCCGCGCAGCCGGGTTCGCGTCAGCAGGATTCCGGTGCAGAACCGCTCAGACGGCGCCCATGATCGCCTTGGTCTCGAGGTACTCCTCGAAGCCCAACGCGCCCCACTCCCGACCGTTGCCCGACTGGCGGTAACCACCGAACGGGGCGTTGAAGTCAGGGCCGGCACCGTTGACGTGCACGTTGCCGGTACGGATCCGGCGGGCCATCGCCTTGGCGCGCTCGGGGGAACCCGACACGTAGCCGGACAGGCCGTAGACGGTGTCGTTGGCGATGCGAGCCGCGTCGTCGTCATCCTCGTAGCCGATCATCACGAGCACGGGACCGAAGATCTCCTGCTGTGCGATCGTCATGTCGTTGGTGACGTGGGAGAACACGGTCGGCTGCACGTAGAAGCCGGTCTCGAGTCCCTCGGGTCGACCCGGACCGCCCACCTCGAGCTTGGCGCCCTCGCCGATGCCCTTCTCGATCAGTTGCTGGATCCGGCCGTACTGGGTCTCGGACACGACCGGGCCGATCTTGCTCTCTGCGTCACGCGGGTCGCCGACCACCACGGTCTTGGCCGCGGCGACCGCGATGGCGGCTGCTTCGTCCATGCGTGAGTTCGGTACGAGCATCCGCGTCGGCGCGTTGCACGACTGACCCGAGTTGGTGCACATACCGGCCAGGTCGCGCGTGATGACTTCTTCGAAGTCGGCGTCGTCGAGGATGATGTTCGCCGACTTGCCGCCGAGCTCCTGCGCGACGCGCTTGACCGACGGAGCCGCGTTGCGAGCGACTTCGATGCCGGCACGCGTGGATCCGGTGAACGACACCATGTCGACATCGGGGTGCGACGCGAGCGGGACGCCGACGTTGACGCCGTCGCCGTTCACGAGGTTGAACACACCTGCGGGCACGCCGGCAGCGTCCATGATCTCGGCGAAGATGATCGCGTTGAGCGGCGCAACTTCGGAAGGCTTGAGCACCATCGTGCAGCCCGCGGCGAGTGCCGGCGCGACCTTGCACGCGATCTGGTTGAGCGGCCAGTTCCAGGGCGTGATCATTGCGCAGACACCGACCGGCTCCCGCACGATCAATGTGGTGCCCAGCGCGGATTCGAACTCGAAGTCGGCGAGCACCGAACGTGCGGTCGCGATGTGCGCCCACCCGGCGGCGGCCTGCGCGGCCTGGGCCAGCCAGAGCGGTGCGCCCACTTCTTGGCTGATGATGTCGGCGAGCTCTTCCATGCGCGAGCCGTAGACACCGATGATGCTGTCGAGGAGCGCCAGGCGCTCGTCCTTGGTGGTGAGCGAAAAGGTCTCGAACGCGGCCTTGGCGGCTGCGACGGCGGCGTCGACGTCGTCGGCGCCACCCATGGCGATCGACGCGATCTCCTGCTCCGTCGCGGGGTTGATCACGGCGAGCGTCTCACTCGTGAGCGGGGCCACCCACTGACCGTTGATGTAGAACTGCTGAACGTGATCCATGGGGTGCTCCTTCGCAGCCCGGCGGCGCCGGGGCATGGCTTCTCGAAACGGCCGACCGTCGCACGTTAGGTGACGCCACCGGCCGGTGCGAAGCGCCCGCTCAGAGACCGCCGGAGAGAATCTTGGCGGCAGCCGAACCGCAGTTCGCCTGGACCCACGTCTTGTAGTCGGTGATCGCCGCCTTTACCTCTGGCGTGCCGACCGCGGTCGCCGCCCGCGCGCCCGCTGCGGCCTTGTCCGTGGCGCTGAGACTCGGATCCAGCGCGGCGCGTGCGAGCGCTGAGACCGCGTAGACCTTGGCCACGGCGTCGTGGACGCCGGCGGGCGCGGCGGCCAGGATCGCGTCGTTGTCGGCCGTGATCTCCGCGAGCTTGGCGGCCTGGGTCGGGGTTCCGATCGAGGCCGCGAAAGCAGCCGTCTTCCCGGTGTCGGCGGCGAGCATCGAGCAGAACTCGGACGAGCTCGTCCCCGATCCGGAGCCGGCGCTGGTGCTCGACGCCTTCGGGGCCGTGGTCGGCGACGAGGACTTCGCCGCGGTCGAGCTTCCACAACCAGCCCCAGCAACCAAGAGCGCGACTGTGACGATGAACGTGCTGGATCGCTTCATGGGTGAATACTGCACCACCGATCGCCAGCGGTCGCGTCTCTCCGCTCGGACGCTCGTCGACGGTCCGAGTCGCCGCGTGCACATCGTGGAGCCACGGAATGCGGACGAAAGGTGTCAATCCGTACTGCGTCATCACGCAGGGGATCCCGAGTGACTTTCGGCCCTGGTCGCAGCGAGCCCCGATCGCGAGGATCCCATGTATGGGAGCCCGTGATCGGCAGTCAGCGGATCTCGTCGAAACGTGGTTTCGTGATGCCCTGCGCGCCGGTCGCCTCCGGTGCTCGGTATGACCGGGCGCCGCTCGCCCCTCTTCGTCATGGGCGTGGCGCTGATCGGCGCGCTCGGCGCGCTGGCCGGATGCGCGAGCACCGCCCCGGCGACGGGCGGGACCAACACCATCGAGGGTGGCGTGAGAATCCCGGGGACATCGAGCACCGGGTCGGCAACCACCTCGAAGGTGAACGTCGCGCTCGGTGACTCCAGCGGTGTCGGCCCCATGAGCCTCACCGTCTCCCCCGCCACCGCGCCCGCCGGCAACGTCACCTTCGTCGTCAAGAAC
>JBBQXR010000132.1:0-8550 GCA_038209455.1 Acidimicrobiia bacterium | reverse complement strand
GGTCCGGCTTCGGCGGGTTCCGCTCGGTCCGAAGCACGCGATGCGTAAGAGCTACCGGTTCGGGCCGTTCTCGTCGACGCCGATACGCCTCCGCCTGATCCGGGCGGACGTCACCCTCGTGCAACTGACCGCCATCTACTGGGACGGCTGGGCCGGCCTGGTCCGCTACCTCCTCTCCGTCCCCACGATCGACTCCGACAGCCGGACCCGCGGCCGCCTCGACCGCTACGGCTGACTCGTCCGCTCGCCTGCTTTTCGGGCGCTCCGCTCACGCTCCTGATGGTCATGCCCGACGGGTAGTTCGCTCCGCGCCGGCTCGCCTCCGCGAGCTCCGGCCCGGGACTGATGATGGGCTCCCCCGGGATGTCCTGATGAGTGCCCGGGCTGATTGACGACCGCGCCCGAACCGGAGCGCAGCGGAGGTGAGCAGCCCGGGAGCGAGCCCGACGTAGGCAACCGCCGTCAGGAGTGCGAGCGGACGGGCAAACGGGATTGACAGGTGTAACTCGGCTATTTATTATCCGGATAATGAAACTCTCTGATGGCATCGAGTGGGGCGTGCACGTGACGACGTTGCTGGCGGTGTTGCCGCCGGAGGCAGCGCTCCCGGCGGCCCGATTGGCCGAGTTCCACGGTGTCCCGGCGGCGTACCTCGCCAAGCAGCTCCAGGCGTTGAGCCGGGCCGGAATCCTCGAGTCGGTCCAGGGTCCGCGGGGCGGATACCGGCTCGCGAAACCGGCGGTCGACATCACGGTGCTCGATGTCGTGGAGGCGATCGACGGTACCGAGCCGGCGTTCCGGTGTCACGAGATCCGCCGGCGCGGTCCGGCAGCGCAGCCGGCGGCCGCGTATCCCTTGCCGTGCGGCATCCATCGGGTGATGACGAGCGCGGACACGGTGTGGCGTGCCTCGCTCCGCAGTGTCACGGTCGCCGACCTGGTGGCGACCGTCGCCAAGGACGCGCCCCCGGCCGGCTTGGTCGCCGGCGCGGAATGGCTCCAGGAGGTCCTGCCGTGAAGACATTTCTCACTGGCGGCACCGGTGTGGTCGGTCGATCGTTCGTGCCCCGGCTCGTCGGCGCCGGGCACGATGTTCGGGCGGTGTGTCGGCGCGATGACGCGGCGACCTGGTTGCGGAGCATTGGGGCCGAGCCGGTCACGGTCGACCTCTTCGCGCCGGACGACGTCCGGCGCGCCGTCGCGGGGGCGGAGGCCGTCCTGCACCTCGCGACGAACGTGCCGACGCTCACGAAGGCCGGAAGGCCGAAGGGTTGGGACACCCACAACCGGCTCCGCGTGGAAGCGACGGCGAACCTGGTCGCGGCCGCCCGGGCGACCGGCGTCGAACGTCTGGTCAAGGAATCGATCACCTTCACGTACCGCGATGCGGGCGACGCCTGGATCGACGAGGACGCGCCACTGGAAGCGGGGGGCGGGCTCCTGCACCCGACGGTGGAAGGTGAGGCGATCGCATCCGAGTTCGCCCCGGACGGCATTGCCACGGTGTTGCGATTCGGCTTGTTCTACGGCGGGATCGACAACCGCGGCACCGACGACGCCCTGAAGCTGGCCAAGCTGGGTCGGTCGACGATCGCGGGGTCCAAGACCGCCTACATGTCGTCGATCCACTGCGATGACGCCGCCACCGCAGTGCTCGCGGCGTTGACGATCGGGTCGGGGACCTACAACGTCACCGACGACACGCCCGTGACGCGGGGCGAGTACCTCGCCGCGTTCGCGGCCGCGTTCGGGATCAAGACACCCAAGCCGACGCCCGGTGCGGTGGTGAAGATCGCCGCCGGTTCCGGCGCCGCGGGACTCGTCGCGTCACAGCGCGTGTCCAACGCGAAGTTCCGAGCGGCGACCGGATGGTCGCCGACGTATCCCGACGTTCGGGTGGGGTGGGCGGCCGAAGCGGCGGCCCGGAAGGAAGGTCAGCGATGAAGGAACGGATTCTGCGGATCGGGTTGCTCTACGAAGCGGTGGCGTTCGCGTTGGTGGGGTTCTGGGCGGCGTTCGCGCCGCGGTCCTTCTACACAGACTTTCCCGGCGCGGGCCGGCACTGGATCTCGCCGGATGGGCCGTACAACCAACACCTGATCCGCGACGTCGGTGAACTGAGTTTGGCGTTGCTCGTCGTGGTGGTGGCGGCCCTCGTGACGATGTCGATCCCGTTGGTGCGCGCCGCGTTGGTGGCGGTGATCGTCAACGGCGTCCTGCACGTCGTGTACCACACGCGGCATCTCCACCACTTTTCGACCGGTGACCAGATCGCGGTGATCGGGAGCTTGGCGCTCGCGCCGATCGTGGCGGTGGGACTGCTCGTGCTCACCCGCTCGCTCGGAGGGGATCGCACCAACGTCGACGTGGTTTAGCGGCGACCCACGTTGGGACGCTTGCCGTGATTGGCCTTGTTGCGGCGGGCCCGCAGCTTGCGCGTCTTGGTCTTCTTGCTCACAACAGTTCCTCCGAGGCGAAGCGGGCAGGGTAGTCGACCCGAGTCGGTGGAAGCCTGCCGGAGCCCCGAATCCGGTGCCGTCAGCCGGCGAGAGCCCTCCCGGGTCGATCGCGGATGCGGATGAGTCCGGAGACGCCGCTCGCCTTGGAGGAGCACGGCAAGGAGATCAAGGCCCGGGAAGCGCACGTCTGCCGGGCGGACTGAGGCCCACCGGGCCGCGGCCCGGATCCTGAGCTACCAGGTCATGCCGATCGTGGCGCGCATTGCCGCTTCGAAGGCCGCGTCGTCGAGCTTCGCGCGCGTCGCGAGCACCATCTCGGAGTCGGCGCCGACAGGAACGCGCAACGGCGTCGTCTCGTCCTCGATCGCGTCGGCAATAGCGCGCGCCACCAGCTCGGGCCCGGGGCGGCCGTCGGGGCCGGTCAGTTTGGAGTCGGTCCCGGTCCACTGGGTCCAGAGGTCGTCGTAGTCCGCGTGGCCGCGGTGATCGTCGCCGCCGTGCTTCATGCCGGGCGCGATATATCCGGGTTCGACGATGACGATCCGCACGCCGAAGTGACCGAGCTCGTAATGGAGGGTCTCGGAAAGTGCTTCGAGTGCGTACTTCGAGGCTGCATACGGACCTTCGAGGGGCGTCGCCACGCGGCCCTGCACACTCGACACGTTGACGACCACACCGGTGCCTCGAGATCGCCAGGCCGGCGCCACGGCCTGCACCATGCGGAGCGGTCCGATGGTGTTGGTGTCGAGGACGCGCTGCATCCGGTCGAGCGGGTAGTCGTCGAGGGGGCCGGTGCCGACCACCGCCGCGTTGTTGACGATGGCATCGAGTTCGCCGACCGCGGCGATGCACGCGGCCACGGACTCGGCGCTGGTGACGTCGAGCGCGTGCACCCGGACCCCCTCGAGATCAGCGAGCAACTCGGGGTTGCGAGCAGTGGCGACGACGTCGTGACCGCGCGCGGCCAACTCGACGACCGTGGCCCGTCCGATGGCGCGTCCCGCGCCCGTCACCAAGATTCGCATCGTCGGATGGTACGAGGTGGCGCTCAGGGCTCACACAACCATCACACGGGCATGGCGGATTCGGCATTGACGGCATGGGAGCATCGCGGGATGGAGAAGGGAACCGTGCTCGTCGTCGAGGACGAACCGAACATCGCCGACCTCGTCGACATGTACCTGAGCCGCGAGGGTTTCCGCGTGGTGAAGAAGGCCACCGGTGAGGACGGGCTCGCCGCCGTGCGCGACCAGCGGCCTCGACTCGTGGTGCTCGACGTGGGACTCCCGGACATCGATGGTCTTGAGGTGTGCCGTCGGATCCGATCGACGAGCGCAATCCCGATCATCTTCCTCACTGCCCGCGCCGACGAGATCGACCGGATCCTCGGGTTGGAGCTCGGCGGCGACGATTACCTCACCAAACCCTTCGCACCGGCAGAACTCGTTGCGCGCGTCAAGGCGGTGTTGCGCCGTACCGACGGACCCCCGTCGGCCGAGATCCTCCAAGCGGGAACCGCAGTGGTCGACGTCGGCCGCCGCGAGATCCGCGTCGAGGACGCCCCGGTCGATTTCACGACCAAGGAGTTCGAACTCCTCCGTTTCCTCGCCGAACGTCCGGGCCTCGCGATGAGCCGCCAGCAGATCCTCGACCACGTGTGGGGTCACGATTGGTACGGCGACGAGCGGACGGTCGACGTGCACATCGCGCAGGTCCGCAAGAAGCTGGGCGCGTCGTGCACCATCGCCACGGTGCGCGGCATTGGATACCGGTTGGAGCCGACATCGCGGTGAGCCCGTCCCGCCGGAGCCTGCGCTCGCGGCTGCTGATTGCGATGGCCGCGATCGCGGTGGGCGTCTTGGTCGTCACCGGCGTGACCACGGTCGCGCTCGCCCGCCGCGGCGCCGAGCGCACGGCGATCAATCATCTCGAGGACCAGGCGCCCCAGGTCGCGCAGCAGCTCCGCTCGCTGGCGCGCGCGAACCGCGGCCGGGACTTCAACGGTCGGCCGACTGCACCGATTTCCCGGCTGGTGACATCGGTCCTCCGCGTGACCAGCGGGACCGTGGTCACCGTGAGCCCGGATGGGTCCATGACGGCGGGTGCGAACGCGCTGGTCGGTTCGGGCCGCACCGCCGCCGACGGGTCGGGCGCGGGAGCCGCCGATACGAGTGCGACCACGGCGGGAACGCCGAGGTCGCGCGTCCGGGCGCGACTGCGGCAACGGTTTGCGTCGACCACCACGACGAGCGCGGACAGCGCGGCGACCCTGATCCCGGCCACCGACCTCCCGGAGGGCCTGACCTTCGCCGACCTCGATGCCGCGACCTTGCTCGACGGCAACCGGCAGTCGGGCTACGTCAACGGGCGGGCCTTCGTCGCCGAGCCCATCGTCGCCACTGCCGCCGGCGCTGCCGTGCTGGTGCTCACCGAGCAGATCGACTCGGGCGCGGTCAGCCGGGCGCGGGGGTTCTTCCTCATCGGTGGCGCGCTCGCCCTCGCGGCGGCGTTCGTCGTTTCCTACTTTCTCGCTCGCCGACTCACGCGCCCACTCGCGGCGATGGGGATGACCGCGAGCGCCATCGCCGGGGGCGACCTCGGCGCGCGCGTCGATCTGGGCAAGCGCACCGACGTCGAACTGGCAGATCTCGCCCGGACCCTGAACGGGATGGCCGGTCAACTCGAAGAGGCGCGTCATGCGGAACGCGCGTTCCTCCTGTCGGTCTCCCACGATCTGCGGACCCCGTTGACATCGATCCGCGGCTTTGCCGAAGCGTTGACCGACGGCACGATCCCCGCGACCGAGGAACAGCGACGCGCCGGCACCGTGATCGCGGCCGAGGCTGATCGGCTGGAGCGGCTCGTCGCCGACCTGCTCGACCTCGCGAGGCTCGATGCGCACCAGTTCTCGCTCGCGCTGCGGCCGTACGACTTCGGCAGCACCGTACGGACCGCGGTCGAGGCTTTCGGTCCGCCCGCCGCCGATCTCGGTATCGCGTTGGCGGTCACGGTGTCGCCCGAGCACTTGGACGCCACTGGGGATCCGGATCGGGTGGCCCAGATCGTGGCCAACCTGGTCGAGAACGCGCTGAAGTACGCGCGCACCGCCATCACGGTCGAGGTGTCGTCACCGGACGACTCGACCGTCGTGCTCGCGGTGGGCGACGACGGTCCGGGTATCGATCCGGCGGAGCGCGAGCGCGTGTTCGAACGGCTCTACGTGTCCCGCACCACGCCGGGGAGAAGTGTCGGGACCGGGCTCGGTCTCGCGATCGTCGGCGAACTGTCCCACGCCATGGGTGGCGAGGCGAGTGCGGACGCCTCCGCGACACCCGGCGCCACGTTCCGGGTTCGCCTCCCGCTCGCCGGACCTCCGCCACTCTGGACGGGCGAAGCGGTCTAGGACCCGCAGGTGGTAGGGGTCCGCCAGCATCGCAGTACGGCATCGCTGAGTTTGCGCCCGACGTACTGCGAACCCTCCGGTCCGAAGTGTGACCCGTCGGGTCGCAACTCGATCCCCGCCACCCGGGCCGGACAGCGACCATCCGGACACACGATCGATTGCAGGTCGAAGACCGAGACCCGTCCGTCGCTCGTCGGGCCGGCTCGGCGATAGAGGTCGTTGAGCCGCCGGATGCGGGCGGCTTCGTCGAGTCCGGGGAGCACGGCCGGGGTTCCCGGCACCGGCGCGGGCACGGTGAGGATGACGAGCCGCGCGCCGTGGCGAGTGAGCAAGTCCGCGGCTTGGCGCACCTCCCGGCCGAGCACCACCCGACCGGCCTGGGTCCCGATCTTCACCCGACGACCGCCGAGGTCCCGGTCCACCGCGTCCCACGTCGACAACCAGATGACGAGATCGGGACGAGGTGAGGAACCGACCACGGTCCGGAGTGCGGGCTGCATCGCGGACGCGCACCCGTGGGACCAGGGGTACGGAGTGCCGTCGCTGCGCACCGTCACGCCGCGGAGCACCGAACATCCCGGCTGGGCCGCCGTGGCGAACGGCACGCCGCGCGCCGTCATCGCGTCGTCGAGACCGGGCCCGAGGGACGCGGCGAGCGAGTCGCCGATGAGCACCGCACGGGTCGGGTTCCCGGGTTCCGCCGCCCCGAGGGTGGTGCTCGGCGTCGGGACGGGACTGCTCCCGAAGTAGGTCGGCGCGGCCGTTGCGCCGGTGGTGGCGAAGACGATCGAGGCAACGCCTACGGCCACGCCGGCGGGCGCCGCGATCCAGGTGGCCCGGCCGAGGAGCCCCCGGCGGATCGGTCGCTCCACGAGGAGGTACGACGCCACCGAGATGGCGAGCGTGATGCCCACTCGGATCAGGTCGAGTCCGAATCCCGAGACGCCGACCCGCGCTTCGGTCGCGTAGACGACGACCGGCCAGTGCCACAGGTAGATGCCGTAGGAGATGACACCGATCATCACGAGCGGGCGGAGCGCCAGGAGCCGTGCGACGAGACCGTGCGGGGCCCGCATGATCGAGACGATCAAGCCCGCGACGGCGATCGCGAACAGCAGGGATCCCCCGCGGTACAGGCGCGGACTCGCAGAGTGCGCGAACGCGAACGCCGCGAGCACGACGGCCAACGAGACGACACCGAGGGCTGCGAGCCAACGTTGCAGCCGCGCGCTCGTGGTGGGCAGGTCGATCAGCACGATGGCGAGCAGCGCGCCGATGAGGATCGGGTGCGCGTGGGTATCGGTGCCGTAATACGCGCGGGACGGGTCGCCACCGTTGTAGAGCACGGCCATCGCCACCGTCGACGCGATCGTGCCGACGATCGCCGTCAGTGCAAGCCACCGCAATCGCCCGCGACCCAGGGCCAGGCATGCCGCGGCCACCAGCGGCCACACCAGATAGAACTGCTCCTCGATCGCGAGCGACCAGAGGTGACGGAACGGCGAGGCGGCGCTGAAGAGTTCGAAGTACGACTGGTGCGAGACGACGAAGCGCCAGTTGGCCACGTAGAACAGTCCGGCGATGCCGTCCCAGCGCAGCCGGTGGAACTCGGTGCTGGGGACGTCGATGCGGGCGAAGATCGCTACCGCGAGCATCAGGAGGATCAAGGCCGGGAGCAGGCGGCGGGCGCGGCGGGCCCAGAACGCCACGATCCCGATCCGGTCGTGGCGCCGCCACTCGAGCGCCAGCAGCGTCGTGATGAGGAAACCGCTGAGGACGAAGAACGTGTCGACGCCCAGGAAGCCGCCGGTCAGGCCGGTCTCACGGAGGTGGAACACCACGACCGCCACCACCGCCACGGCCCGCAGGCCGTCGAGGCTCGGCTGGTAGGTGAGGTGGTTCGGGGCGTCGGCGTCGGTCGACGTCACGCCGACGATGGTACCGGCGCCGCTCCGCACGGCCGCGTCGCCCCTGCCGCGCCCGTCCCGGTCCGACCCACTGCGGGCCCGACTGGGCGCGTGCCTGATCCGGTGGGGCGGTACCGTCGCCGGATGACCTCGGACCCGGCCGGACGCGATGTGGCTCGTCTGTGACGGACACGTGCTCGCGGCGGCCGAGGAATCGTCGGGTGCGCGCGGTCGCGTGCGTGGGCTCTTGGGCCGCGACGGCATCGACGGTGTGATGGTGCTCCCGCGCTGCCGCAACGTGCACACCTTCGGCATGCGCTTCCCGATCGACGTCGCGTTCTGTGATCGCGACGGCGTCGTGATCCGTACGGTGACGCTTCCGCCGCGTCGCATCTCGCCGATGGTGTGGCGCGCGCGGTGCACGTTGGAGGCGGAGGCGGGTGCGCTCGAGCGCTGGGGTGTGCACGTCGGCGATCGACTCGAAGTCCGTGCCTGACGACGACGGCGGCGCCGAGCGAGGGGCGCTGGTGGTCGTCGGCACGCCGATCGGCAACCTGGGCGACCTGAGCCCGCGCGTGATCGAAGTTCTGCGCGTGGCCGACGTGCTTGCGTGTGAGGACACCCGCCGTACCCGCTCCCTGTTGTCGCACGCAGGGCTCGCGTCCGGGGGACGGCTCCGCTCGGTCCCTGCGCACGGCGAGTCCGAGCACGTGCGCTGGGTGGTGGACGCGGTGGCCGGAGGCAAGCGGGTCGCCGTGATCACCGACGCCGGGATGCCCGGT
>JBBQXR010000131.1:0-8590 GCA_038209455.1 Acidimicrobiia bacterium | reverse complement strand
TCGACTTCCTCTGGCGGAGCGAGCGACTCATCGTCGAGACCGACGGCGCGGAGTTCCACAACAGCGTCAGCGACCGTCAGCGCGACGAACAACGGGACCGCAAGCTCGAAGCAGCGGGCTGGACGATTCTGAGGTTCAACTGGCTCGACGTGACCCGACGTCCGACATCGGTGCTGAACACCCTCCGCCACGCCCTCGCTTTCGCCGCTTGATCGTTCCCACGCGTCGAATGCAGGCCAGGGCCTGCGATTCCGGCGCTGAAAGCCAGGGGTTGGGGGGCGGGGGGTTAGTAGACGCCGGAGAGTTTGGAGTGGTCCCAGCTGGTGGTCTTGACGGGCGAGACACGGATCACGACGCGCTTGGAGCCCATCATGCGGACGCCCTCGCGCACGGCGTCGTTGTCGATCGGACCCCAGTACTTCTCGTAGACGTGCTCGCCGAAGTCGAGGACCTGCTCGAGGTCGTCGACGACCGTACCGGTGCCGTTGATCGAGACCCCCCGAAGTTCCTCGTAGACGTCACCGGTCGCGACGAGCACGGTGACGCGCGGGTCGCGGCGGACGTTCACGACCTTCTGACTCTTGCCGTAGGTCCAGAAGAGGAGATCGTCACCCTCGCGGATGTACCACATGGTCACGAGATGCGGTGTGCCGTCGCCGTTGATCGACGCGACCTGCAGGTCGCGACCGGCGTCGAGGAACGCGTGCATTTCGTCGGTGGTCATCAGGATCTGGTCGCGTCGGGACATGGCCGGACTGTAGGCCGTGTGGCCACGAACCCGGGCCGGACACAGCGTGCGCGCTACCTTTCCGCCCGTGGCGAAGAACCCCGATCCCACCCTGGAACTGGCGACCGCGGCCGGCGTGACCCGAACGCTGGACGACTGGACGACGATGTTCCACCTGTGTCTGGTGATCCTGCCCGACCGTCCCGAGGCGGCGCAGTGGATCCCGGTGGCGCGTCGCATCTTCGGGGTGTTGGGCGACAGCGACGCGCGGACCGCCTACGTGGTGCCGAGCACACCGATGATCGCCAAGCGCATCCTCGAGTCCGAGGCCGATCGCGTCATGGTCTTCGTCGACCCCGATCGCACGCTCATCAACAGCCTGGGCCTCACCCAACTCCCGGCGTTCGTTCACATCCGTCAGGACACGAGCGTCGGCGCCTCGGCCGAAGGATGGGACCCCGTCGCGTGGCAGAAGGTCGCACGCGAAGTGTCAGCCGCCATGGCGTGGTCGGTCCCCGACGTGGCACCGCCCGGCGTGCCGATCCCTGCGAAGACCGCCGGATGGACCGTCTGACCTAAGCCGCGATCCCCCCACTGGGGGCTGGTCCGGCCGTTTTCCCGCGGTCCGGGACATTGGCAACACCAGCCACAGCCGTAGCACAACCCGCGGAATGCGGATGGTTCTTCCACCCGTCGTATCTGCTGGTCACGGTGCTTTCCCGGCCATGAAATGACTTCGCCGGGACGACTCCCCTAGGGTTCTCCGCAACCGCTCGATCTCCTTCGCGTTCACTCGCGCCTGGGAGCGGCCAGTTCCCTTCGCAGGATCGCGTTCCGACAGGACCGTGTTCAGGCAAGGACCGACGGCGGCCCGACACTCAAGCCAAAGGGAGTCCCCAGATGAACCTCCGGACCAAGGTCTCGGTAGTCGCCCTCGCGACCGCCATGACCGCGGCAGCAGCCTTTCCGGTGCTGTCGGGGGCTAGTCCGATCGACGACAAGCAGCGTCAGGCGACGGAACTCCAACGCCAGATCGATGCCAACGACAACCAACTCGTGGCCCTCTCGGAGCAGCTCAACGGCGCCACCCTCCACGTCCAGCAGGCCCAGGCCGGCATCGACGAGGCCCAGCGGCGCACCGATGCCGCCGAGGCCGAGCGCCGCCGGGTCCGCAGCATCCTCAGCCGGCGCGCCGCCCAGATGTACCAGGGTGCCGGCGCTTCGAGCCCCCTCGCCGACCTCGACGTGAAGTCCCTCGGTGAGGTCGCGACCCGTTCGCGGTACGCATCCGCTGCGGCCGACCACGACGACGTCTTGATGGCGCGACTCCAGAAGGCCAAAGAGGCCCTCGCCGTCCGCCAGGCCGAACTCGAGCGCGACAAGGCCGCCGCCCAGGCCGAGAAGGACGCGGCCAACGCCGCCCGGGGCAAGATCGATGCGGCGAACCGCCAGGCCCATGCCCTCCAGCAGCAGGTGAAGGGCGAGATCGCCACGATCCTCCAGCAGCAGGCGACGGCCAAGGCTGCTGCGCAGCAGCGGGCCGCTCAGGCCGGGCCGCCCCGTAGCGGCAACGGCTCGCGCTCGTCCATCCCGCCCAACTTCCCGAACGTCCCCGCCCCGAGCGGAGGAGCGGCCGCCGCCGTTGCGTATGCGAAGGCGCAGGTCGGCAAGGGGTACGTCTTCGCCACCTCCGGCCCGAACACCTTCGACTGCTCCGGGCTCACCGCCGCGGCGTGGCAGCAAGGTGGCGTGTCGCTCGCCCACTACTCCGGGGCTCAGTACCAGGAGACCATGCGGATCGGCGCCGGAGACCTCCAACCCGGTGACCTCGTGTTCTACGGCCCGGGCGGCGCCAACCACGTCGAGATCTACATCGGCGGCGGCATGGTCGTCTCGGCATCGAACCCGTCGAGCGGCGTGAAGCTCGCCGGCGTGCGGTACAGCTCGGCCTCCGGCTACGGCCGCGTCCGCGGCTGACCGACGCGATCGATCCTGCGCTGAACCCCGCGTCGTCATCCACGGGTGACGTCAAGCTCACCAGCTTCTCCCACGGTGCGGGCTGCGCCTGCAAGCTCTCCCCCGCCGACCTGCGCACGGTCCTCGGGCTGGTGCGCGGCATCGAGCGCTCGGCGGACCCGAACCTGCTCGTCGGTCTCGACACCGCCGACGACGCCGCCGTCTACGTCGTCCGCGACGACCTCGCGCTGGTTCTCACCACCGACTTCTTCACGCCGATCGTCGACGACCCGTACGACTGGGGTCGCATCGCCGCAACGAACGCACTCTCGGACGTCTACGCCATGGGCGGGGCGCCACTACTCGCCCTGAACCTCGTCGCGTGGCCGCGCGAGGGACTGCCGTTCGAGCTACTCGCCCGGGTCATCGACGGTGGGGCCGACGTGGTGCAGTCCGCCGGGGCCATCGTCGCCGGTGGCCACTCGATCGACGACCAGGAACCCAAGTTCGGTCTCGCGGTCGTGGGCACCGTCGAGCCGGACCGGGTCTGGAAGAACTCGGGCGCCCGCTCGGGAGACCGGCTGGTACTCACCAAACCGATCGGCCTCGGTGTCATCTCCACCGCGATCAAGCGCGGGGGCGCCCCGCCGGAACTCCTCGCGACCGCCGTCGACCTCATGACGACCCTCAACCGCGACGCGCGGGACGCCGGCCGTACGCTCGGCGCGGCGGTCCACGCCGTCACCGACATCACCGGGTTCGGGTTGCTCGGCCACCTCGGAGAGATGGCCCGAGGCTCCCACCTCGCCGCCACGGTGCATGCCGACGCCGTGCCCGTCATCGACGGTGTCCGCGAGCTCGTCGCCGGCGGGTTCGTCGCCGGGGGCACCCAGCGCAATCACGCGTTCGTATCCGAGTACGTCGACTGGGGCGGGCTCGTCCCGGACGAGCAGATGCTCCTCGCGGACGCCCAGACCTCGGGTGGCCTCCTCCTCGCGGTCGACCCCGACGCCTCCGACGAGTTGGTCCGAGCGCTCCGTGCAGCCGGAACCCCGACCGCCGCGGTGATCGGCGAGATCACGGACGGTGACCTCGGGACCATCGCGGTCCGCTGACGGTCCCACCATCCCGCTGCGAACGGGGTCATAGGGCTACGTTCGGACCATTGCGGGTGGAGCCCGGCTTTGGGAGGTCCGCACGTGCGGCGTTGGGTGTCATCGAGAGCAAGACCGCGCACGGTGATCGCAGCCGCAGCCCTGACCGCCGGCCTGGTGTCGCTCGTCGCCCTTGCCCCCCACGCCGCCGCGGGCGCAACCGGATGGTCACGCAGCCCCGCAGCCGGCATCGCCGGAGCATCGATTCGGGTGGCCAGCACGCCCACGGCGCTCTGCCAGTGGCTCGCACCCACGCCGCCCGCCACTGATCCGACGACCCAACCGGCCGGCTCCGTGCCGGCCACCGGCACCACCGACCCGGCCGCGCCCGCCGCCAATGCAGTGGGTGATCCGATCCCGTACGACGGCACGCGTGTGGAGTTCCGGCTCGACCACGCCGGCGTCTCCATCCCGCTCGGTCACGTGACCGTCGATCCGGGCGGTGCCTGGGCCGGCTCGGTGGCCGTGCCCGCAGCTTCCACGGCTCCGGCCGGCGGATACGACCTGATCGGCCGCTGTGTCGTGAACGATCCCGCACTCGACGGCGTCCGGTCCTTCGACTTCGACCCGATGCCGTTCGTCGTCGCCGACGCGCCCCCGCCGACCACGGTCACCATCCCGACCGAGATCGGCGAGCCGATCACCGTCACGAACCCGACCCAGGTCCAGGGCACGCAGCTCACCCGCCCTGCCGCAGCCGTGAAGGCAACCGCGGCCGCCGTCCCGACCCTGCCCAACACCGGGGACGGCACGCTCGCCGTCGGCCTCGCCGGGTTCGGCGCGCTGCTGCTCGGTGGTCTCGCCCTCTGGTGGGGCACCCGGGCCGGGCGCGAACGCGCCTCCGCCTGACGGTCCCTACGGGATGACCAACATCCCCAACTCGGCTTCGAGTTGCGGACGGGGCTTGGCACCCAGCGTCGACCGCTCCAGCCGTCCGTTGCGGAACAGGGCGATCATCGGAATGCTCTGCACCTCGAACTGCTGGGCCAACGTCGGCTCCTCGTCGATGTTGACCTTGACCACCTTGTAGGCGCCGGCGCGCATGAGCGCGATCTGCTCGACGATCGGACCGACCTGCTTGCACGGTCCGCACCACGGCGCCCAGAAGTCGACGATCACCGGCATCTCGCTCGCGAGCACCTCGGCACCGAAGGTCGCGGCGGTGACCGACTTCACCGGGCCCTCCGGGGCCGGCGCAGGGATCGGCTCGTCGGGCCGCTCACCGTCGAGCACCCGGCCGAGCCAGTCGTGCGCGTCCTGCACGCTCTCGAGCGCGACCTGGTGACCCATCGGGTACTCGCGGTACACGAGGGGTGTGGCGCGCTGGATGAGGACCTCCGCGAGGTCACGCGCCGACGCGATCGGGATCATCGGATCCTCGGTGCCGTGCTGGAGCAGCACGGGGATCGACGGCGCCGCGGTCCAGTCGACGAGATCGGATGCGAGGTCGGGCACGAACGGACTCATGCACAGCACCCCGGCCGGACGCACCGGAGCACCCGCTCGCAACGCGAGATGGAGTGCGAGGCCGGCACCCTGGGAGAAGCCACCGAAGATGGCCTCGCTGCGCTCGAACCCGAGCGCCGCGCACTGTTCGTCGATCAGTTCGTCCACCAGGTCGAGGGCGGCGGCGAAGGCCGCTGGATCGAATCCATCGGTAGAGATGGGGAACCATGCGTACCCGGGCGCTCCGGGCGCACTCAGCGGTGCACGCGGCATGACCGCCGCGAAGCGCCCTTCGGGGTCGAGATACGGCAGCAGGGCGCCGAGGTCCTGCTCGTCGGATCCGTACCCGTGGAGGAGCACCAGGAGTCGGGTCGCCTGGGGACCCGCGATCACATTCGAAATCAGTTGTGCCATGGTCATCTCTCCGGTGCGACCGGTGGCGCCGAGGGTGACGTCACGCTCGTCGCATCGTAGGGTTCGACCCCTCCCTCGCATCCACCTCGAACAAGGACGAGAACTCCATGCGGCTCGGCGTCAACTTCGGATACCAGGACTGGGGCAAGGGACTCGCCCGCGCCGTGGCGACGGCACAGGAAGCCGATCGGCTCGGATACCACTCGATCTGGACCGCCGAGGCGTACGGAACCGATTGCATCACGCCGATCGCGTGGATGATGGGCCAGACCGAGAAGATCAACTTCGGCTCGGCGATCATGCAGATGCCCGCCCGCACCCCGGCCATGACCGCGATGACCGCGGCGACGCTGGACCTGATGAGCGGGAACCGGTTCCTCCTCGGGCTCGGGCTCTCCGGTCCCCAGGTGGTGGAGGGCTGGCACGGTCAGCCCTACGGCAAGCCGCTCGGCAAGACCCGCGAGTACATCGACATCGTCCGCACGATCCTGGCCCGCGAAGCGCCGCTCGAGCACCACGGTCCGCACTACGACATCCCGTACTCGGGTCCGGATGCGACCGGTCTCGGCAAGGCACTCAAGATCATCGTCCACCCGAACCGGGCCGACATCCCGATCTACCTCGCCGCCATCGGACCGAAGAACGTCGAACTCACCGCCGAGGTGGCCGACGGTTGGTTACCGATCTTCTTCTCGCCCTACCGGTTCAAGGACACCTACGGCCCGTCACTCGACGCCGGATTCGCCAAGGCCGGCGGCACCAAGTCGCTCGCCGACTTCGACGTCGCCCCCACGGTGAGCGTGATCGTCGGCGACGACCTCGACGCGCTGCGCGGCTTCGTGAAGCCGATGGCCGCGTTGTACATCGGCGGCATGGGAGCGCGCGGCAAGAACTTCTACAACGACCTGGCGTGTCGGTACGGCTTCGAGGCCGCGGCCAAGGAGATCCAGGACCTGCATCTCGACGGCAAGAAGGCCGAGGCGATTGCCGCCGTCCCGGACGATCTCGTCGACGAGATCGCCCTGATCGGTTCGAAGGAGCGAATCGCGGACCGCTTCGGCGCCTGGCAGGAGTCGGGGATCACCACCATGATCATCGGTGCCCAGCAGCCCGAGGCGCTCCAGCTGATGGCGGAGCTGGCGCTCTGACCGGGCCTGCCGATCGGGTCGGCGATCAAACCCAGATTTCCGCCAAACCTTCTGACCCGCCCGAGCGTGTCTCTGACGAGATGCAAACGACGGACCTGTCCAGCGTCTCGCACCCGAGCTATGGGGTCGCGGACTTCGAGATCGCATTCCGCGACCACTTCGAGCCCATGGTGCGGGCGCTGACCGTCGCGGGAGGCAATCGGGAGGTGGCTCAGGACTGTGTGCAGGATGCGTTCTCGCGCGCGTACGTCCGCTGGCGGCGGATCTCCCGCTACGACGATCCCGTCGGCTGGGTGCGACACGTCGCCATCAATCGGATGCGGGACCACTACCGCCGCGAGACCCGCAAGCGGCGGGCCACCGAGAAGCTCGCAGCCCGGCCGGAGGAGCAGATGCCCGAACCGGCGACCGAGGAGGGACTCTGGGCCCTGGTCGCCCGACTCCCCGATCAGCAACGGATCGCCGCATCGCTCTTCTACGTGGAACAACTCAGCGTGCGCGAGACCGCAGTCGCGATGGAACTCTCGGAAGGCGCCGTGAAGTACCACCTGCACGCAGCCCGCACCAAGCTGCGCCAGGAATGGAGACAGGTTCCATGAACGACGAACTCGATCCCGACGACCCGAGCGACCCCGAACTGTCGCGGGCGTTGGGCGCCCTCGCGCCCGAGTCCGCGTCGCAAGACGACGTCTACGCCCGCGCCCTACCCGGCTTCGTCCGGGCCCGTCAGCGTCACCGCATGATGACCATCACCGCGAGCGTCGCGATCGCGATCGCCGCGGTCGTCGGTGTCGCGCTGACGAGCGGTGTGCCCAAGCTGAGCGGAGTCAAGACCGTCGATCCGGCCGGCCGCACCACGACCCTGCCGAACCGACCGACCACGAGTGACACCACCGCGGCATCCACGAGCACCACCGCGCCGACCGGCGGGCCCGGGGTCGGCAACACCCCTGGAGCCGGCACCGGCTCGGGCGTGAACAACCCGTCAACGAGTTCGACGAGCACCACCACACCGGTCAGCGGATCGAAGACCGAGAGGGTCACGAGCGCGGGCGGATCCATCGTCGTCACCGTGGGCGCCCGGAATGTGAACCTGGTGTCCGAGTCGCCTGCCGCCAGCTATTCCACCGACGTGCGGGCCTCGGGCCCGAGCGAGGTCGAGGTGCGGTTCCGAATCGGCAGCGACGGCAAGACCGAGCACCGGATCCGGCTGCGCTTCGATTCCAACGGAAATCTGATCAAAGAGATCACCTGACCAAACCTTCGCGAGCTCCCGAGCGTGTTCGTCGTGTACCCACGACCAACCCCACGCCACGAGGAGCCCCCATGTCACAGCAACGTCTGGCCAAGCATCGTCTGATCCCCTGGGCGGCCGCCGCAGCCGCCGCCGCGATCGCATTGAGCGGAGGGGTCGCCGCCGCCCGCGACGGCGGAGCCACCTCGCAGCCGACGTCGTCGCACGGTCGCAACCACGCCGAGGATCGCGCCCACCCCGAGGACGCCACCACCACGACGACCACCTCCGGTGCCCCGACCGTCGGCGACCCGGTGACCCCGCCGCCGACCATCGGTGACGACCCCGCCACCCACGACGCGACCGACGACCACGGTGTCGATGACCCGGCCACCCACGAGGTCGGTGACGACCACGGTGTCGATGACCCCGCGACCCACGAGGTCGGTGACGACCACGGAGCCGACGCCGCGACCGAAGACCACTCCGGCTCGGGCCAGGACGCCAGCGG
>JBBQXR010000130.1:0-8598 GCA_038209455.1 Acidimicrobiia bacterium | reverse complement strand
CGTGCTGTTGCTCGCGCAGGAGCGGCCGCAACTCGCGACCGAGGCGGCGGTTCAGTGCAAGCTTGAGTAGGAGCTCGGTGCGCACGTCGCGGAGGTGGTGCACGGGTTCGGCCAGCCACCGGTCGACCGCGCGCCGGCCGGTCGCGGTCGGCGCGTAGATCGTGCGACGCGGTCCCTGACCTGGCTCACTTCCCGTGGCTCGCACCAGCCGTCGGGCGACCAGGCCGTCCATGGCCCGGTACGCAAACGGGCGGGAGAGCGACCAGATCCGGCCCAGCTCCCCGTCGGGCGCGAGTTCGCGGACGACCGCCCAACCGTGGCGCGGCTGCTCCGCGAGGAGACCGAGGACCGCGTGGTCGGCGAGGGCGAGCGGCTTGGCGGTCACGTCTCGATCACGTGGCCGGCAGGAATCCGAACGAGCGCAAGGTGGCCTGGCCCTTCACCGATTCCACGTACGCGATGAACGCCGCGACGGTCGCGGCGTTGCGGCTGGCCTTGATGCCGGCGATCGGGTACACCGCGATCACGTTCTGCGCGTCGGGGATGGTCACGGAGTCGACGGCCGCGCCCGCGGTCTCGGCATCGGTGACGTAGACGATCGCCGCGTCGGCATCGCCTGTGGTCACCGCGCCGAGGGTGGCTTTCACGTCGACGCCGCGGGTCACGCTCGACTCCGGGATCGTCACGCCGGCAGTCTGGAGTGCCTGCGTTGCGTACTTGCCGCACGGCACCTCGACACCGCAGAGCGAGACCGTGCCGACGGTCGCGAGGTCGGCCAACGTTTTCACGTGCTTCGGGTTGCCGGGCTTGGTCACGATCACCAGGCGGTTCTTGGCGATCACCGTCGATGGGCCGACGAGGCTGAGCGCCGTGAGCTTGTCCATGTTGGCCTGATCGGCCGAGGCGAACGCGTCCGCCGGCGCGCCCTGCGCGATCTGGGTCTCGAGCGTGGATGACGACCCGAAGTTGAACGCCACCGTCGCGGCCGGGTTGGCCGTCCTGAAGTCGGTCCCGATTTTTCCGAACGCGTCGGTCAAGGATGCTGCGGCCGACACCGTGATCGACCCGCTCAGCTTCGAGCCGGTCGTGGTCGTCGTCTTCACGGTGGCCGGCGAACTCTTCGACCCACCCGAACTCCCGCACGCGACGAGCGCCAGGCTCGCGACCAAGGGCATTCCGACCTTGATGACCTTGCGCATGCTTCCCCTTCGTTCCGACTCCTGTTCGGGACACTAGTCAGATCGTGACTACCAGTCGCGGCGCGGTCAGGCGGTGAGGCGGAACGGTGGGTACTCGTCGGTGGCGAGGGCGAAGGCGTAGGTGACGACCCGGTTGTGCCAGCGCATGACGCCGACGGTGAAGTCGAACAGCGGGCGGGGATAGCGACCGGTGACGAGGATGGCGACCCAGGCCACGATCGCGCCGAGCACCACCGCGAGGTCGAGCACCAGCAGCGCGACGTAGTGCGGGATGGCGAGGAACCACTTCACGAGCGGGAGCCACCGGTTGAGGTCAGCGTGAACGTCCGGGTAGCGCACCTCGAGGTGGACGGCCTGGTCCTCGTCGGTGGACGGGAACTCGTCGCGCAGCAAGAGGAGGTAACTCATCACGCGGTTGTCGAAGCGCAGGAACGCGAGGTTGAAGTCGAACCACCAGAGCGGGTACTTCTGGCGGAACACGATCGTGAGGAGCGGCGGGATGACGACGAGGCCGCTCGCGAGACCGATGAAGAACAGCCAGTCGCCGCTGCCGGAGCCGAACGCCGGGCCGCCCAATGCGGCGAGGAGCACGAGGATCGGGAGGGCGAAGACGAGGCGGAACAACGTCGAGACCCGGTCGAGGGGACGGTCGGGGTATTCGACGTCGAACTCGACGGGATGGGCGGGGGTCAGGGACTGCATGGTGCTTCCTTTCGGGGGGTGGTGGACAGTTGGTGGTGAATCGGGAAATGGAGCGTGGATCAGGCGGCGGTGATGAGTTCGCGTGCGGTCTCGACGTCGACGACCGGCGCGTCCGTCCCGGTGCCTTCGAGATCGAGGTGAGGAAGGATCCGGTCGAGCCACCCCGGGAGCCACCAGTTGGCCTTGCCCAGGAGGCTCATGGTCGCGGGGACGAGCAGCATGCGGACGAGCGTGGCGTCGATGAGGACCGCGGCCGCGAGGCCCACACCGAACAACTTGCCGTTCGGATCGTCGGCGAGGACGAAGGCACCGAAGACGCTGATCATGATCAGCGCGGCGGAGGTGATCACCCGAGCGCTGCTCGAGAGGCCGCGCACGACGGACTCGTGGTTGTCGCCGGTGGCGACGTACTCCTCGCGCACCCGGGAGAGGAGGAACACCTCGTAGTCCATGGAGAGGCCGAAGAGGATCGCGAACATGATCAGCGGCAGCATCGGGTTGATCGGCATTTTGGTGTGCAGCCCGATCAGTTCGTTGCCCCATCCCCACTGGAACACCGCGACCAGCACGCCGTAGGCCGCCGCGATCGAGAGCAGGTTGACGAGCGCAGCCTTCAGTGGCACGAGGACCGAGCGGAACACGATCAGGAGCAGGATGAACGACATCGCGACGACCGCGGCGATGAAGAGCGGGAGGCGGTCGGTGATGCGGTTCGCAACGTCGGTCACCATCGCCTGACCGGTCAGCGACACCCGGGCGTTGGTGCCGGCCACCGTGGCCGGCAGCACGTCGGCACGGAGGTGACCGACGAGCCGGTCGGTGCGTTCGTCCTGCGGCGCGGTGGTGGGGTTGGCGGTGAGGAGTGCCGTGTCGCCAGCGGGGTTGAACACCGGCGGGGTGACATCGGCGATACCCGGGTCGGACCGCAAGGCGTCGTGGACCCGCTCGACCGCGGTCCGGTCGGAAGCGGAAGGAACTTCCACCACGACCTGGATCGGACCGTTGAACCCGCGACCGAATCCGGCGGCGAGGTGGTCGTACGCGTGGCGCTGGGTCGTGTGGGCGGCGGCGTTGCCGTCGTCGGGTGTACCGATACGCATGCTGAGCGACGGGATCGCGATCGCGCCGAGCACGGCGAGGCCGACGACCGCGTACGGATCGGGTGGCTGCCCACGTGGTGCGCCCACCGGCCGGAGAAGGTCTCCGTCGGCGGCTTGGTCACGTGGCCCTTGCGGTGGATGGAGAGCTGGTCGATCCTCGTACCGGCGAGGCCCAGCAGGCCAGGCAGCAGGGTGATCGCGGCGGCCATGGCGACGGTGACGACGAGGGCGACGGACACGCCCATGGCGGAGATGGTCGGGAGCCCGGCGAGGAAGAGGCCGAGGATGGCGATGACGACGGTGCACCCCGCGAACAGCACCGCCTGACCCGCGGTGGCGTTCGCGGTACCGGCGGCATCCTCCACGCTCATGCCGTCGTGCAGGTGCTGGCGGTGGCGGGTGACGATGAACAGCGCGTAGTCGATGCCGACGCCGAGGCCGATCATCATGCAGAGGATCAGCGAGAACTCCGGCACGTCCATGAAGGCCGAGAGGACGCCGACCGCAGAGGCGCCGACGAAGATGCCGACGAGCGCAGTGACAATGGGCAGGCCCATGGCAACGACCGAACCGAACGCGATGAGCAGCACGATGATCGCGACACCGATCCCGATGAGCTCGCTGCTCGGGTCCTGCTGCGCCAGCTGCGCCATCTCACCGGTGAGTTCGACGCTGACCCCGCCGCGCCGGGCGCGGTCGGTTACGTTCGTCGCGTCGTCGAACTGGGTGGCGGTGAGCTTGTCGACGGCGTACGCGACGTCGACGTACCTCGTCCGGCCGTCGGGGCTGGTCGCTCCCGGCGAGACGCCGGCGACGTCGTGGCCGTGAGCGAGCTGGTCCTGGATCCGGCGCACGGTCGCCGCGTGCTCGGCGTCGTCGAGGCGACCGTGATCGGTGTGGAGCACGATCCGGGACGACTGGCCGCCGTGGCTCGGGAACCGGTCGTTCAGCACGTCGGCCGCGTGCTGGGATTCGACGCCCGGGACGCGGAAGCGGTTGACGAACTGACCGCCGGCGCCACCCTGGAGAGCGACGATGGCGATGGCGGCGACGATCCAGATGCCCAACACCCGGAACGGGTGGCGGGCGCTACTGCGGCCGAGACGGAACAGGAATGCGCTCAACGGATTCTCCTGGTGGGTGGCCCGCTGGGTGTGCGGGACTCTGGCCACTCTCCAGGAGTGCGCTGATCAACCGCCGCGTTCCCGCTGACCGCGGTCGAGCAGGCCGAGCTGGCGGGGGAAAACGCCCTGATCAGGAGGTCGAGTGCGCCTCGGGATCGGTACGCGCGCGCTCGTACGCGGCGGTGAAAGCGGTATCGCCCAGCGCGCTGATCGCCCGTTCCCGGGCCTGGCGTTCCTCACCCTCCAGGAACGACGGGAGTTCGGCGCCGGCATCCGTTCGGAGCCGTGCGGCCTGCCCGAGCCGGGTTGCGGTCTGCCCCGGATCGTCGTGTTCTGCGGCGATGGCGGCCAGGACTACGTGGCACGCAGCGACGGCGACGGGCAGGTCGCGTTTCGGGTCGACGCGGTTGCGGAATCGGCGCGAATGACCGCGCTGGTAGACCTCCATGGCCTCGGTGGCCGCGTCGATTGCCGCGTCGTTGCGGCCGTGCAGGCGGTGGACGACTGCCATGCCGGTCAGGGCGAGCAGCAACACCGGCTCGTTCTGGACCCGCCGGGCCCCCTCGAGCGCCCTCTCGTAGTTGGACTCGGCGCCCACGACATCGTCCTCGTGCATCAGTGCCCAGCCCAGCCGGGCGAAGAGGGTGCCGGTGAAGCCGCGGAGCCCGCAGGCGTCGTTGGTCGCGATTGCGGTTTCGAGGGCGCGGACTGCGTCGCCGTAGTTCCCCGCGCGCTCGTCGAACTCGGCGATGATGTCGAGGGTGATCGACAGCATGACCGGCCGGTCCATGTGCGCGAATGCGGCGGCAGCAGCGCGGTAGTGCGCCTCGGCAGCTGCGATGTCACCATCGAGGATCGCGAGCTTCCCGCGGGAGTACGAACGGGCGGCGATGGAGAACGGGTCGTCCGGTGCCTGTCCGTAGAAATCGATCACGATCACCCGACGGCGGCGAGCCTCCTCGTGCTCATTGCGCGCCGCGGCCACCTCGGCGTAGAACGCGTTGGTCAGCGTCATCGACGCGCGGTTGTCGTAGCGGGTGAAGACCTCGAGCGCGGCCGACAGATTTTCGTCGCAGTGATCGGGCACGCCGGCCAGGAAGTCGAGGAGACCACGCCCCGTGAGCGCCAACGCCCGCGTGCGTTCGTGCGCAGCGCCGGCGCACGCGAAGGCGTCGTCGAGCCACCGCTTCCCTTCGGGCTGCAAGCCGGCCAGCCAGTGGAACCAGCTCGTCCCGCCCGCGATGGTCAACGCGGTCTCGGCGTCGTCGGTCGCGACGGCCCACTCGAGTGCGGCCCGCAGGTTGTCGTGTTCACGGTCGACCGCGGTGAGCCAGGCCCGCTGCCCATCGCCGGTGTACGCCTCGGCGCTCTGCGCGCACAGGGCTGCGAAATGCTTCGCCATCGCGTTGCGGACCGAGACCGCCTCACCCCGCTCCGTGAGTCGTTCCAGGCCGTACTCGGCCAGGGTCTGGAGCTGGGTGAACCGGAGTGCTGCGCCCGTGGGTACGGCGACGACCAACGACTTCTCGACGAGCGCATGGAGATGATCGGCCAGGTCGGCCGCGGCGATCTCGTCATCGGCGCACACCGCTTCCGCCGTTGCGAGGTCGCAACCACCGGGGAACACCGACAGCCGCTCGAACACCCGTTGTTCGTCGTCGAAGAGCAGCTCGTAGCTCCAGTCGACCACCGCCCGCAGGGTCTGCTGGCGCGCCAGCGCGGTACGTGACCCGCCGGTGAGCAGTCGGAACCGATCGTTGAGTCGTTCGTTGATCTGCGCGAGTGGGAACGCGCGGGTGCGGGCCGCGGCCAGCTCGATCGCCAGCGGGAGCCCGTCGAGGCGGGTGCAGATCTCCGTGATCACCGCGCGGTCGGCATCCGTGAGTTCGAGTGCCGCGCCGGCGGCCTCGGCGCGGTTCACGAAGAGAGTCATCGCGTCGGCGGTGGCGAGTGGAGGCACCGGCCACACGGTCTCGCCGCCTACCCGCAATCCCTCGCGGCTCGTGGCCAGGATCCGGAGCGCCGGACACCGGCCGAGCAGGTCCTCGGCGACCTCGGCGGCGGTGGTGATCACGTGCTCGCAGTTGTCGAGCACGATGAGCAGTTCGCGATCGCCGATGAGTTCGGCCAACCGGTTCGGATCGGGGAGGACGAGCGCGGCCGCGATTGCCTCCCGGACTCCCGCGGGATCGCCGACCGGCGCCAGCTCCACGAGACATCCACCGAAGGCCAGTCCGGCGGCGACCGTACGGGCGACCTCCAATGCGAGGCGGGTCTTGCCCACCCCACCCGGCCCCACCCGCGGGACGAGCCGCGCCGCGGTCAGCACCCGTACGAGATCACATTGCTAGTCGTCCCGGCCGATCAATGTCGTCAGCGGTTCCGGGATGGTCGATTGGGTCTGCGGCGGGGCGGCCGTGGTGTGCGCGGCGCGCGCGACGACCGGCGGCGGGTCGAGCGACCGGTCCTGGTTCAGGATCGCGGACTCCAACTTCCGGAGTTCGTGGCCCGGCTCGAGTCCCAGCTCCTCACCGAGCAGCTGACGGCCATCCTGGAACACGCGGAGCGCGTCAGCCTGGCGACCGGCGCGGTACAACGCCAGCATCAGCAACCCGCGGAGCCGCTCGCGCAACGGGTGGGTCGCCACGAACTCCTCCAGTTGGGCGATGGCCTCCTGATGGCGACCGAGCCGGAGTTCGATGTCGAGCCGCTCCTCGATGAGCGTCAGCCGGAGTTCGGCCAACCGCGTGATCGCGCCCGATGCGAAGTCCTCGTACGCGAAGTCGGCGAGCGGATCACCCCGCCAGAGCGCGTCGGCCTCGAGGAGATGTGCCGCTGCTGCTTCGAGGTCGCCGGTCGTGACCGCCGCCCGCGCGGACGCAACGAGGTCCTCGTGGCGGAAGACGTCGACCGCCTCGACCGGCAGTTCGAGCACGTACCCCCCACCGCGCATGACCACGAGGTCGGTGGACCCGAGCGCCCGGCGCAGTTTGGAGGTGAGTCCCTGGAGGCCGTTGCGCACCGCGGCGGGCGGATCCTCGCCCCACAACGCGTCGACGATCTGGTCGGTGGGGACGACGCGACCGGCCTGGAGCGCGAGTACAGCGAGCAACGCCCGCAACTTCGGTCCGGCGACAGCGACGTCGTTGCCGTCGTCGTCCTGCACTTCGAGCCCACCGAGCAGCAGGACCCGCATGCCGGGCACCGTACCCCGGTCTCGCCGCCTCAGCGCGAGGTCAGCGGCGCGTCAGCCCGAGGGCGCACGGTGTGACCATGACCAACCTCACTGCACCCTCGTCCACCCGGCGGGAACGCCAGGTCGTCCAGATCACCGCCTTGACGCGCGCCGGCGATGCCGCACGGGCCGCCGGGTTGATGCTCGAACACGCAACCGAGTTTCCCGACGATGCCGGGCTCCTCGCCCGGCTGACGGGAGATGCGCGGGCCTACGACGTTGTCGTGGTCGGTGGCGGCGCGGCCGGTCTCAGCGCCGCGCTCGTCTTGGGCCGGGCCCGGAGGCGGGTCGCAGTGATCGATGCCGGCGCCCCGCGCAACGCGCCGGCGGCGCACATGCAGGGGTTTCTCTCGCGGGACGGCATGCCGCCGGCCGAGTTCCTCGCCGCGGCCCGCGCCGAGGTGGCCGGCTACGGAGTGGAGGTGCTCCCGGATCGGGTGCTCGGGATCCATCCCGGGTTCGTCGTCCGGTTGGCCGGAGGGACACTCGTGACCGCCCGGCGGCTCCTCCTCGCAACCGGGGTGAGCGACGCGCTGCCCGACATTCCCGGTGTGCGCGAGCGGTGGGGTCGTGACCTGATGCACTGCCCCTACTGCCACGGGTGGGAGGTGCGTGATCAGCCGCTCGGCGTGCTCGGCTCGCATCCGGGTGCGGTCCAACACGCGCAACTCGTGCGGCAGTGGTCCGACGATGTCGTCTTCTTCGTCCACACGCTCGCCGTGACCGCAGATGAACGCGCGCAACTGGAGGCGCGCGACATCCGCGTGGTCGACGGTGAAGTGGCCCAGCTGGTGATCGAGGCGGATCGGCTCGCGGGCGTCGAGTTGGTCGACAGTCGCGTCATCGCGCGTGCCGCGGTGTTCGTTCGCCCCGACAACGTCCCGCATGCCGACGGTCTTGTGTCCGAGCTGGGGTGCGCCACCGATGCTGCGGGGTTCGTCACCGTCGACGCGACCGGCCGGACCAGTACGCCCGGCGTTTGGGCCGCGGGCAACGTGGTCGACCCGCGCGCGCAGGTGATCACCTCGGCCGGCGCCGGTTCGGCCGCCGCGATCGCGATCAACGCCGACCTCGTCGAGGAAGACGTCGACCACGCGGTTGCGTGCGGTTGGTGAAGAGTCCTCGGATACCGCCGTCGCTCTGGTGGCGAATTGTGTATCAAGCCGTTTCGGGAATCCGGCTTGGGTATACAGCGGTATACCCAAGCCGGAACTTCACCCCGTGGCCGGTCTGCCGAC
>JBBQXR010000129.1:0-8666 GCA_038209455.1 Acidimicrobiia bacterium | reverse complement strand
AGACCTCCGCGTCCGGGAGTGACGCCGCCAACGCCAGGGCCATCGCGCCGGAGCCGGTTCCGAGGTCGGCCACGGCGTAGTGGGCGAGCGAACCGGTCCAGGGGTTGGGCCGACCGACCCGCTCGCCGAGGCGCTCGACCTCGGCGATCGCACACTGCACGACGACCTCGGTCTCAGGGCGCGGGATCAGGACCCGACGGTCGACGAAGAGGTCGATCCCGCAGAAGTTCCAAGCACTGAGCACGTACTGGATCGGCTCCCCCGCGGCCCGCCGGGCCAGCAGCGCGTCGAGGGCGGCGGTCGCCCGTTGGGTGGCGAAGCCCCCCTCCTCGGCGATCTGCTCCGCGGTGTCCATGCCGGACACTTCCTCGATCATCCAGCGCGCTTCGCTCCTCGGATCGGGCACGGCCATCGCCGCGAGTTGCGCCTCCGCGTCGCGCCGCAACTCGCCCCACGTGAGGTTCAGGGGTCGCCGTCCTCGAGGTGCCGCCGCCGTTCGTCGGCCATCAGCGCATTGACGATCGCATCGAGATCCCCCGCGAGCACCGCGTCGAGGCTGTGCAACGTGAGACCGATGCGATGGTCGGTCACCCGGTTCTCCTTGAAGTTGTACGTGCGGATCTTCTCCGAACGTCCGCCGCTGCCGACCTGGCTCCGTCGAGCGTCGGCGGTTTCGGCGGCCTGACGATCCTGCTCGAGTTGGAGGAGGCGGGAGCGCAGGATGCGCAGCGCCTTGTCCTTGTTCTGGAGTTGGCTCTTCTCGTCCTGGCAGGTGACCACGAGCCCGGTGGGCTTGTGCGTCATGCGGATTGCGGAGTCGGTGGTGTTCACCGACTGCCCGCCCGGGCCGGTCGAACGGTACGTGTCGATCTCGAGGTCGTTGGGGTCGATGGAGATGTCGACCTCCTCGGCTTCGGGCAGCACCGCGACGGTCGCCGCGCTCGTGTGGATCCGACCCTGACTCTCGGTCGCCGGCACCCGCTGCACCCGGTGCGGACCAGCCTCGAGCTTCAGGTGCGACCACGCGTCCTTCCCGCGGACGACGAACGTCACGTCGCGGTACCCGCCCATGTCGGACGCCTGACTCGAGAGCACCTCGGTCTTCCACCGGTGCGCGTCGGAGTAGTGCTCGTACATGCGGAACAGTTCACCGGCCCAGAGGTTGGCCTCTTCGCCGCCTTCGGCGCCGCGGATCTCCACGATCACGTTCTTGCCGTCATTCGGGTCCTTCGGGACGAGGAGTTCCTTGATGGCGGTCTCGAGCTCGGTCTCCCGCCGTTCCTTGTCGGCCAACTCCTGACGGAGGAACACAATCATCGCGGTGTCCGACTCGGCGGCGATCATCTCCTTGGCGTCCGAGATGTCGGACTGGGTCGCGCTGTACTCGCGGTACGCGTCGACGACCGGTCGGAGTTCGGCGGCCCGGCGACCGGCATCGGCCGCGGCGCGCTGGTCGCCGGCGGCGTACAGATCGGCGAGCTGGGACTCGATGCGCTCGAGCTCCAGCTCGAGGTCGGCGAGGCGTTCGAACATCACGGTCAGGGTAACGGTCGTGCCCGCGCGGGCTCCGACGCTCGGTCGCTAGCCGATGAGCTTGCGCAGCTCGTCGCCCCCGGACGCCGACTGGTCCGCGAAGGAGTCCAACATCGCGTGGAACTCGTCGGACCCCGAACGGTCGGCCATGGCCCGCACGATCGCCGGGAACGAGTAGTCGCTTTTCGGCAACGGCGGGTGATCCTCCATCGGCTTGCGGGGCATCACGATGTTGGTCACCCGGTCGCGGCGCGCCGCCCGGTCGCGGACGGCCTGCTCCTCGCGGTCCATGAACTCGGGCAGGACCTCGCGTCCGAACAGTTCGAGGCTCTCCATGATGTGCTCGTGGCGGTTCTTCCCGGCCTGCGCGGTGAAGATCACCTGGTCGACCCCGGCCTCCTCGTACCGGCGCAGGTAGTCGCGCACCTGGTCGGGCGTCCCCACCGCCCCGCGCAATCCGGCGGTGCCCTCCTCCACCACCTTCGCGCCGAGCCGGTCCTGATTGACCGCCGCAGCCGCGACGGCCTCGGGGTCGAACCCCTGCTCCGTACGCCGCTGCTCGTATTCGGACCACACGTCGGTGACGCCCGGCTGATGGCGGCCGAACACGTAGTAGTGCGCCAGCGAATAGCCGAAGAAGTTCGCACCGGCGAGGCCACGGGCGATCGCCGTCTCCTCGTCCTCATGACACATGAAGGTGGTGACGCACGCGAGTTCGCTGTTGACCGCGTCGCCGATGGGGACGCCGACCTCGGTCATGGTCCGGTGGTAGTCGTCGACCCACGTCCGCGCTTCCTCGGGATCGACGAATGCGAACGCGAGCGCGCCGATCGCCTTCTGCGCGGCGAGCAGGATCGTGTCGCGCCGGCTGCACGCCACCCACACCGGCGGGTGCGGCAACTGACGCGGCTTCGGCACCACGTTGCGCGGCGGCATCGTCACGTGCGGCCCGGCATGACCAGTGAAGGGGACCTCGGTCATGCACCGCAGCGCGACGCGCAGGCCTTCCTCCCACATCTCCCGTTTCACCTCGGGGTCGATGTTGAAGCCGCCGAGTTCGGCTTCCGAGCTCGACTCCCCGGTCCCGAAGTCGACCCGACCGTTCGAGACGAGGTCGAGCATCGCGACCCGTTCGGCGATGCGCGCCGGATGATTGCAGGGAGGTGGCGTCTGCACGATCCCGTGGCCGAGCCGGATGCGCTTGGTTCGCTGCGATGCGGCGGCCAGGAACACCTCGGGTGCGCTCGAGTGTGAGTACTCCTCGAGGAAGTGGTGCTCGACCTCCCACACGTAATCGATGCCCAACGAGTCTGCGAACTCGATCTGCTCGAGTGCGTCCTGGATAAGTTGGTACTCGCTGTCGGCTTCCCATGGGCGCGGGAGCTGATGCTCGTAGAACACACCGAACTTCATGCTGAGATCCCCTCGCTCACGACCGGCGTTTCGCCCAGGGTCTCGTACTCCTCGAGGATCGCGTCGCGACGCGCGTGACCCTCGAGCGCATCGAGGAGTTCGGTACGGGCGAGCCGCTGATTCGCGGCACGTTTCGGTCCGGTCGACTCGGCGATCGCCCGTTCCCACAGCGTGCCGATCACGGTGCTGCCGGCGAGCCGTGCCCCTGAGGTTCCGACGAAGGTGCGATCCCGCATCTCGCTCAGTGCCGTGCGCAGGTATTCCACGTGAGGCGACTCGTCCTGGCGGATGTAGGACACCAGGGTCGTGGCCCCGCCGTCACCTGCGACGAGATCGGGATCGGCGAGCAGTTCCTCGGCCCAGGAGAAGAGGTGCGCGGCCGAGATCTCGATGAGGAGCAGTCCGATCATGCGCTGGACCAGCGCCTCGACCTCCAGCGCAACTTCGGGGAACAGCTGATCGGCGAGTTGGCGGCGCCGGATCTCCTCGGGACTCGGCAGCGGCGCGCCGGGGGCCTTGGTCACGCCGAGCCGGAACAGCATCAGCTCAGTGAGGTCGTCCACGGCCGGGGATTCGAACGCGAGGTCACGCGCCGCGAACCACATGTGCTGATGCCCGTACTCCGCTTCCCATCCCGCCTCGTCGCGCGCCTGGGCCTCGAAGAGGCCGCCGTCGAGGTGGGCGATCGTCGTGGCCGCGATCGGCTCGTCGAAGTGCGTCTGGAGATCGCCGACCGACCACATCCGCATCGCACCACCGAAGCCCTCGACCGTTCCGATACGAGTCAACGCTGCGATCACCGGTTCCCGCACCCCCTCGGCGAGCAGGAAGCGGGACTGCGCGACGTTCGGCGTCGCGGGTGGCCACGTGTCGAGACCAGCGTCGAGCAGTTCGGTGCCGAAGTCATCCCGGTGCTTCGCCTGCCAGGCCTTGATCGCCGGCACGCGGAAACGCGTGCGGGGCGAATGGTACCGGCCGTCGGCATCGAACCCACCGTGACACCGGTAGCCCGCGACCACGAGCGGCGCGAGGTCGGGTTCGTCGGCCAGCAGTTCGGCCTCGGACCAGGTGGTGGTCATGGTGACGCTCCCTTCGTACGCGCGCATGGTGCCTCACGAACGAGGGTAAGTGCTGGGAGTCCTCGCGGCCCAATGCCGACGAGCCGAACGAGTCGTCAGGGCCGGTGAATCACGCCGTCGTCAAGCTGCGACGCGCGCGTCGACCTCGGCCGACTGCTCAGCGGTGAACACCGCGCGGAGCGCCGCGATCGCCACCTCGATCTGCTCGAGGGTCGGTTCCCGGGTCGTCAACTTCTGGAGTGACAGGCCCGGGACCATCGCGATCTGCACCCACCGCCGATTCATGTTCCTTGCCGCGAACCGGATCAGTTCGTAGGCGAGACCGGCGATGACGGGGATCAGGATGACCCGAGACAGGACGAGGTACGGCAGCGCCGGTCGGCCGATCAGCGAGTAGGCGATGATCGCGATCGTCAGCACGGTGAGCAGGAAGTTGGTCCCGCAGCGCACGTGCGCGGTCGTGAAGGTCTGGGCCGACTCCGGGGTGAGCGGGACGTCGTTCTCGTACGCAGCGATCGACTTGTGTTCCGCGCCGTGGTACTGGAAGACCTTGCGGATCTCCTTCATCCGGCCGATCGCTGCGAGGTACCCGAGAAAGAGGGCGAGGACGAGCACGCCCTCCATCGCGTGGAACGCGACGCCGGTGATGCCGAAGAGGCTGCCGAGCCCGCGGGCGCCGAGCGCCGGGAGGAGGATGAAGATCCCCATGAAGAGGACCATCGACACCGCCATGGTGAAGCCCATGGCCTTGCCGGACAATCGCTCTTCTTCGGGCATCTGGAGGTTGGCCGACCACGACAGCGCTTTCATGCCGAGCCCCATGGACTCCACGAGGTTCATCACCCCGCGCAGGAGCGGCACCTTGTTGTAGCGCTCGGCCCAACCGGGCACGTCGTGCACCGCGACGTCGATGTCGCCGTCGGGAGTGCGCACGGCGACCGCCCACGTGGTGGCGCCCCGCATCATCACACCCTCGACGACGGCCTGGCCGCCCATGTACTTCGGCTGGTCGCTCATGGCTGGTCCCCTCGTGGCCCTGCGGCTGACCGGGCCGGGGCCCGGCGGAGAGCTACTGCTTCTTCGCGTACCGCTTGTTGAAGCGCTCGACGCGACCGCCGGTGTCCACCAGCTTCTGCTTGCCGGTGTAGAAGGGGTGGCACTCGGAGCACAGCTCGACGCGCAACTCACTGACGGTCGAACGAGTGACGAACTCGTTCCCGCAGGAGCAGTGCACCTTGCACTCGGTGTAGGTGGGATGAATGTCGGTCTTCATGATCCGTCCAGTCTAGGAAAAAATCTCGTTACCGTTCTCAACGCCCAACTATTCCCGCACCGATCCTTGATCCGGACCGAGCCGGAGCGGAGCGGAGGCGAGCCGCGAGGCAGCGAGCCCTACGGAGCGCATGACCGTCAGGAGTGCGAGCGGACGAGCAGTTTGGAGTGCGATCAGCCGCCGGGGGTCGGGGCTTTCGCGATCTCGGCCAGGAACTCGTCATTCGACTTGGTGGTCTTGAGCTTGTCGATCAGGAGTTCGAGACCCGCCGCCGCCGAACCGTCCTGGGCCAGGGCGTTCAGCACCCGACGGAGCTTCCACACCTGGTTCAACTGGTCCCGGGTGAAGAGGAGTTCCTCGTGGCGGGTGCTCGACGAGTTGACGTCGATGGCGGGGAACAGGCGCCGCTCGGCCAACTTGCGGTCGAGCTTGAGCTCCCAGTTCCCGGTGCCCTTGAACTCCTCGAAGATGTGTTCGTCCATCTTGGAGTTCGTGTCGACGAGCGCGGTGGCGATGATGGTCAGCGAACCACCTTCCTCGACGTTACGAGCGGCACCGAAGAACCGCTTCGGCGGGTAGAGCGCACCGGCGTCGATACCACCCGACATGATCCGGCCGGAGGCCGGCGCCGCGAGGTTGTAGGCGCGGGCGAGGCGGGTGATGCCGTCGAGCAGGATCACGACGTCCTTGCCGAGCTCCACGAGCCGCTTCGCGCGTTCGATGGTGAGCTCGGAGACGTGGGTGTGCTCGTCCGAGGGGCGGTCGAACGTGGACGCGATGACCTCGCCGCGCTGCACGTGACGCTTCATGTCGGTGACCTCTTCGGGCCGCTCGTCGACGAGCAGCACCATGAGGTGGCATTCGGGGTTGTTGCGTTCGATCGCCGCGACGATCTGCTTCATGATCGTCGTCTTGCCGACCTTGGGCGGCGAGACGATCATTCCGCGCTGACCCTTGCCGATCGGCGACAGGAGGTCGACGATCCGGCCGGTGAGCAGCGTCGGGTCGTCGAGCAGCTCGAGGCGCAGCCGCTCGTCCGGGAACAGCGGAGTGAGGTCCTCGAACCTCGCCCGGTCGCGGGCGTCGTCGGGGGTCATGCCGCTGATCTCGTCGACTCGCAGCAACGCCGGGTACTTCTCGTTGCTCGCGGGCGGACGGGTCTGGCCCTTGATGTAGTCGCCCTTGCGGAGCGCGAAGCGACGGACCTGCGACGCCGACACGTACACGTCGGCCCGGCCGGGCAGGTAGCCCGTGGTCCGCATGAATCCGTACCCCTCGTCGCGGAGGTCGAGCAGACCTTCGACGTCGATCGACTCGCCGGAGAACTCACGGGTGTCTTCGGGGCCCTGGTCACGATCGTTGCTGCTGCGGGCGTTGCCCCGCTCGGGGTTGCCACCACCACCACCGCCGCTGTTGTGGCCGCCGCCACCACCACCACTGCCACCACTGCCACCACTGCCACCACTGCCACCGCCGGGACGGTCACGGTCCCGACCGCGCCGCCGCCTGCGCCGGCCGGTCCGGTTGCCCTCGCCGAAGGCGTTGCGGTCGTCGTCGGCGTCGTTGCCGGGCGCGGGGCCCGACGACCGACCCTGGTTGCCACTCGGTGCGGTGCCACCTGACTTCTGGGGCTCGGTGGCTGCGGTCCCCGAGGCGTTCGAGTCGGGGGTCTTCGTCGTGGTCGACGACGTCGATGCCGTCGACGGGTTGTTCCGCCGCATCGGTCGGGGTGCGATCTCGGTCTCCGCAGCCTCGGAACCACCGGCGAGGGCATTCTCTTCGGCGGCGATCGTCGCGAGGTCGGGCTCTTCTGCAGCGAGTTCGGACGCCCGCTTCGAACGCACCCGACGGGTCGGGGCCTCGGCGGCCGGCGCGTCGTCCGCGGCCTTGGTGGTCTTGGTGGTCTTGGCCACCTTCGCGGCAGGCTTGGCGGCCTTGCCGTTGGCGGCTTCGGCCGGGGCGTCGCCCCCACTGGCGCCGTTGCCGGTCGCGGCACCGAGAATGGCGTCGACGAGATCGGCCTTGCGGAGGCGGGTGACGCCCTTGATGCCCATGGCGCCGGCGATCGCGTGCAACTGCTCGCGATCCTTACCGTCGAGCATCGAACGTTCGAGTACTTGGTCTGCCATCTTGTGCTCCTGGGTCGGGGGGACCGCTAGGGGATGGGATCCGGTCCGGGGACCCGGCCGGAGTGCGACGGGAGATTCCCATCGCGATGAAAAGGAACTTCGCTCGGTTCGAAGACCAGGGTTCGATCTCTTACCGGGGGCGAGGAGAGAGCCCAGTGAGACTGGGCGGGCGTACTCCTACGGCTGCGTCCCGGCGACTGCCGGGGGCCCGAGGGTGGTATCGCTCGAAGGCACTATACGCCAGAACTCAGGCGGAGGTGACCATCCGGGCGAGAAGGGTGTGGGCGGCCACCGCCGGGCAGTCGGCGGTGGCTGATTCGGTGTAGTCCCGGCCCGTCACGGTGCTCTCGCTGTCGTGGAGGAGATACGGGACCGGCTCCGACGTGTGGGTCCCGAGTTCCACAGGGGTGGCGTGGTCGGGCAGCAGCAGGATCCGGAACGGCCCGAACGCCGGCAGGGCGTCGAGGAGCGGACCGATGATGTCGCGATCCCAGGCTTCGAGCGACGCAACCTTCTCGGCGGCATTCTGCTGGTGGCCGGCTTCGTCGGTCGCCTCGACGTGGAGCAGGAAGAAGTCCCGGTCGCCGAGCGAGTCGATGCAGGCAATGCGCTGGGCGACGTAGTCGTTGTCGAACCCGGCGGTCGCACCCGGCACGTCGAGCACCTCGATCCCGGCGAGCACACCGAGGCCGCGCACGAGATCGACCGCCGAGGTCAGGCGGCCGGAGACGCCGTACCGGTTGGAGAAGTCGGGCAGCTGCGGACGGGTGCCCTGACCCCAGAGCCAGATCTGGGTCGCAGTGGACCCCACCTCGGTGGCGACCTCCGAGACGATGGACCGTGACGCGTCCATCAGGGCCCGGAGCTTTCCGGCCGCGGCGCCGGCGGGCCAGACGGCCGGTCGACCGGTGAGGTCGTGGGGCGGCACACACTCGGCGTCCGCCCAATCGCCGGGTACCACGAGCAGGTGGCGGTACTCCACCCCCGGGTAGAAGCGGACACCGTCGCGCCCGCCGCCGAGGGCCGCGTCGAGCGCGGCGACGATCGCGTGGCTCTGCGCGTTCGTGGGATGACCGGCCGCGAAATCGATCATGACGGGAACAACGTCGTCGGAAAGCGTCACGAGATTGCACCTGTACGCGACCTCGCCCGGTTGGAGCTCGACGCCCATCGCCTCGGCCTCGATCGGGGCGCGGCCGGTGTGGTACTGCACCGGGTCGAAGCCGAGGATCGACATGA
>JBBQXR010000128.1:0-8734 GCA_038209455.1 Acidimicrobiia bacterium | reverse complement strand
TTCCTGATACCGCCGCGATTCGTCATCGGCTACGGCCTCGATGTCAACGAGCGCTACCGCAGCCTCGATCACATCGTCGAATACCTTCCCTGAGTTCGTGACGCAGAATCGAGTGGAGAACGTGGAAGCAACCGAGGTGGATCTCGATCGCATCGCCCGAGCGGTTCGCGAGATCCTGATCGCGGTGGGCGAGGACCCGGACCGTGACGGTCTGGTGAAGACGCCCGACCGGGTCGCCCGGATGTACGAGGAGATCTTCGCGGGGCTGCGTGAGGACCCCGCTCATCACCTCACGGTCACCTTCGAGGCCGGCCACGACGAGATGGTGATGGTCCGGGACATCCCGATCTACTCCGCGTGTGAACACCATCTGGTTCCCTTCCACGGCGTCGCCCACTTGGCGTACATCCCCGGCGACGACGGTCGGATCACCGGGCTCTCGAAGCTCGCCCGCCTGGTGGAGGGCTACGCCCGGCGACCGCAGGTCCAGGAGCGGCTCACCTCGCAGGTAGCCGACGCGATGATGGCGACCTTGAATCCCAAGGGCGCGTTCGTGGTGATCGAGTGCGAGCACCTCTGCATGTCGATGCGCGGGGTGCGCAAGCCGGGCAGCCTGACGGTGACCTCTGCGGTGCGAGGCATCTTCAAGGCGAACCCGGCGACGCGGGCCGAGGCGATGGCGCTCATCGGCCCGCCGCGCTCGCGCGGCTGACACCACTTTCCCGGGCCAGAACGTCGGGAGCGCGATTTCCCGCCGAATTTCAGGCGATTTTCTGGTCGCGACCTCGGTTGGGTCGTTCGGGTGCCCTGTACGATCACGGCCGTATGTTCCGGTGGGCGACGATCGCAGGGCCGGTCATGGGTGTGGTGAATGTCACCCCTGACTCCTTTTCCGATGGTGGTCGATTCATCGCGCCGGCCGACGCGATCGCCCACGGGATCGAACTCGCCCGTGCAGGTGCGGCGGTGGTGGACATTGGCGGTGAGTCCACCCGGCCGGGCGCGGATCCGGTCGACGTGCGCACCGAGTGCGACCGCGTGATCCCGGTGATCCGAGGGCTGCGCGAGGCGATCTCGATTCCGATCAGCATCGACACCACGAAGTCGGAGGTCGCGGCGCGGGCCATCGAGGCCGGTGCGAGCATCGTCAACGACGTCTCGGCCGGGACGATCGACTCCGGCATGCTGCCGGTCGTGGCCCGGGCCGGCGTCGGGTACGTCGCGATGCACATGCAGGGCGAGCCGCGTTCGATGCAGGCCGACCCGCATTACCACGACGTGGTGGCCGACGTCGTTGCGTTCCTCGCCGATCGCCTCGATGCGGCGCGCGCGGCAGGGATCGCCGAGGATTCGCTGATGGTCGACCCCGGAATCGGCTTCGGCAAGACCATCGACCACAACCTGGCTCTGCTCGCCAACCTCGACGAACTCATCGCAGGTTTGGGGATGCCGCTCCTCGTCGGGACGTCTCGTAAGTCGTTCCTCGGGCGGATCACGGGTGTCGACACGCCGGCGGCGCGCGACGACGCGACGCTGGCGACGGTCATGTGGGCGCTCGAACGGGGCGCGACGATGGTGAGGGTGCACGACGTGCAAGGTTCGGTTCAGGTGGCAGCAGTGCTCGGAGCGTTGGCGCGTGCGACGGTGGCGCGCCGGGAAGTGGTGGAGTCGAAATGACGACGTTGCGAGGTCGCTGGGCCCAAGGGCTCGAGCCGCGGATGTTCTGTTGGATCATCAAAGACCGGTTGGCGGCGTCGGAGCGGCCCGGTGGGTTTGCGCGCAACCACCGCAAGATCCGCCGCCAGGAGGAGTTGATCTGGCTGGCGCAGCAGGGCTTCACCCGCGTCATCTCCCTGCTCGATTCGCCGCACAACCTGCACGCGTACGGCGAGGCCGGCATCGCGTGCGAGCACGTGCCGATCGGCCGCCACGACGAACTGCCCGAGCGTCTGCCCTTCATCTACGAATCGCTGGCGCGCCGTCTCGACAAGCCGGACGAGCGGATCCTGTTGCACCACGAGGAGTTCGGCGACCGGCTCATCGGAGTGCTCGCGGGATATCTGCTGTATTCGGGGCTGGTCGACGAGGGACCGCATGCGACGCTGCTCATCGAGCGACTCACGAGTCGCGAGCTGGGTGCCGTCGGTCGGGAGATCGTGTCGATCACGGTCGAGGACGGCATCGTGCGCGGGCGCGCGCCGCGGGTTCCCGGAGCCTGAGTGGGCACGATCCTGGTCCAGGGTCTCGAGATCCTCGGCGTCCACGGTGTGCTCCCGGAGGAACAGACCCGGGCCCAGCCCTTCGCCGTCGACCTCGAACTCGAGACCGACCTCGAGCCGGCCGGTCGGAGTGATCGGCTCGAGGAGACGATTGACTACGGCGCGGTGATCGACGCGACCGTGCGGGTGGTGCAGACCGAGCGGTACCAACTGCTCGAGCGGCTGGCGGCGCGGATCGTGGCCGTCTGCCGCGAGGACGAACGGGTCAGCGCGGTGACGGTCACCGTCCGCAAGCTGCGGCCCCCCGTCCCGGCGGCGGTCGAGTATGTCGGCGTGCGCATCACGGGGTGACCCGGTGACCCAGGCCGACCGATGAGTCGCGCGTACCTCGGAATCGGCTCGAATCTCGGTGACCGGCTGGCCCACCTCCAACTGGCGCTGGACGTGCTCGGTGCCGCGCCGCAGATCTCGGTGACCGCGGTGTCGCCGGTCTACGAGTCCGATCCCGTCGGCGGCCCGGTCCAGGACGACTTCCTGAACGCGGTGGTCCAGGTGGAGACCGAGTTGGAGCCGTCCGGCCTGCTGCTCCTTGCGCAGGTGGCCGAACAGCAGGCGAAGCGTGTCCGTGACGAGCGCTGGGGCCCCCGTACGCTCGATGTTGACGTGCTGCTGTTCGATGATCTCGTGCTCGACCTCCCCGAACTCACGATCCCGCACCCGCGGATGGCGGAGCGCGCCTTCGTGCTCGCACCCCTGAGCGACCTGGATCCGGCGCTCGCGCCCATGCCTGAGCAGGGGTGGGCGGGCGTGCGTCGGATCGGTGACTCGCTCCGGATCCCGGGACGGTCCACGTGAGCGATGTGCCCGGCCGGTCGCTCGCGCTCGTCGGTCCGGGCCGCGCGGGTTCGACCGTCGCAGCCGCGCTCGTCGACGCAGGGTGGCGAGTCCGAGCCGTGGCCGGTCGCCGCGTCGATGCCGACTCCGTGGTTGCGGGCGCGGCGCGGTTCGGGGCGCCGGCCGTCACCGTCGAGCAGGCGGGGGCTGCAGTCGACCTCGTCGTGATCGCGGTGCCCGACCGGGAGATCGCCGGCGTGGCTTCGGCGATGGCCGCGACGGTTGCCACCGCAACCCTCGTCGTGCACCTGTCGGGGGCCACGGGGGTCGATGCCCTCGCCGCGCTCCCGTGCCGAGTGGGCGCGTTGCATCCGCTCCAGACGATGCCCGGCGGTGACGGACGTGCCGACGCGCTCGCCGGCGCGGGTGCCGCGGTGGCGGGCGATCCCGAAGTTGCCGACCTCGCGCGCCAGATGGGCATGACCCCGTTCGCCGTGCGCGACGACGAACGCGCGAGCTACCACGCCGCGGCCTGCATCGCGAGCAATCACCTCGTGGCGCTGCTGGCCCAGGTGGACGCATGCACCGACGTCCCACTCGATGCCTTCCTGCCACTGATCTGCGCATCGGTCGCCAATGTGGCCGAACTCGGTGCCGAGGCCGCTCTCACCGGGCCGGTGGCTCGCGGTGATGTGGACACCGTCCGATCGCACCTCGTCGCGATCCCGGAGGGAGAACGCCCGGCGTACGTCGCGCTCGCACGTCGGGCCGCGGTGCTCGCGGGGCGGGATCCCGATCTGGGCGGGGTGTTGGCGTGAAGACGCTCACCACCGTCGCCGAGGTCCGCCAGGCGTGTGACGCGGCCAGGGCGGCGGGAGGGCGCGTCGGCCTGGTCCCGACGATGGGTTTCTTCCATGTCGGCCATCGGTCGCTCATGGACGCGGCCCGCCGTGAGAACGATTTCGTCGTCGTCTCCCTCTTCGTGAATCCGTCGCAGTTCGGTCCGAACGAAGACCTCGCGTCGTACCCCCGTGACCTCGCCGGTGACACGGTGTTGGCCATCGAGGCCGGAGTCGACGCACTGTTCGTCCCGGCGGTAGAGGAGATGTATCCGACCGGCGGGTCCCGGACGACCGTGCACGTCTCGGGGCTCACCGAAGGGATGTGCGGCGCGTCGCGTCCCGGCCACTTCGACGGCGTGACCACGGTGGTGGCCAAGTTGTTCGCGATCGTCGGTCCGAGCCGCGCGTACTTCGGACGGAAGGACTTCCAGCAGGTGGCGGTGGTTCGCCGGATGGCGAGAGACCTCGACCTGCCGGTCGAGGTGGTCGGTTGCCCGCTCGTGCGCGAGGCCGACGGTCTCGCGCGCTCGAGTCGCAACGTCTACCTGACCGCGCAGGAACGTGCGGTCGCGCCCGAACTCCATGCGACACTCCTGGCTGCGGCGGCCGCCGTGCGATCGGGAGAACGGTCCGCGGCCGCATTGGTGGATCTCGTGCAGAGCCGCGTGGCCCACCATCCGGAACTGCACTTGGAGTACGTCGAGATCAGGGACGTCGACGACCTCGCGCCCCTCGAGACCGTGCGCGGCGAGTTCGTGATCGCGCTCGCGGCGCGCGCCGGTCGAGCTCGGCTCATCGACAACGTCGTCGTTGCGATCGACGGTGACGCCATGACCGTGGACGACGGCGTCGGCCCGTGACGGCTTCGCGCCCGGGCGCGGACGGGCCTCGTCCCACCGGTAACCCGTAGGCTCGCCCGCTTATGGATCTCCTGGTCTTGGGCAGTGGCATCGCGGGCCTCTCCGCCGCGATTCACGCCGCCCAACGGGGCTGGAGCGTCGGGGTCGTCACCAAGGGCGAACTTGCGACGTCCGCCACCCGATACGCCCAGGGCGGCGTGGCCGCCGCGCTCGGCGATCCGGACACCACCGACCTGCACCAGACCGACACCCTCACCGCGGGTGCCGGGCTGTGCGATGTCGACGCGGTGCACGTGCTCGTCACCGAAGGTCCCCGCCGGGTGCGCGAGTTGATGGAGCTCGGCGCCCAGTTCGACGTGCGGGACGGTGTCCTCGAACTCGCGATCGAGGGCGGCCATTCGCTGCCGCGCGTCGTGCATGCCGGCGGCGACGCCACCGGCGCCGAGATCGAGCGGGCGCTGGCCGATGCCGCGCACGCCCTCCCGAACATCGACGTGCGGGAGCGCTGCTTCAGCGTGGACCTCATCGTGGAGGGGGGCCGTTGCGTCGGGGTACGGGCGCTCGATCCCACGGGACGAACCATGGACATCCGCGCGCGGCACACCGTGCTCGCGACCGGGGGCGCCGGCCAGCTCTTCGCGGTGACGACCAATCCCGCGGTGTCGACCGGCGACGGCATCGGCATGGCGTTGCGGGCGGGTGTGGCGGTCGCCGATGTGGAGTTCATGCAGTTCCACCCGACCGCACTCCACCATCCGAGCATGCCGCGACCCTTGCTCTCCGAGGCGCTGCGCGGCGACGGCGCGGTGCTGCGGGACGAACACGGGGTCCGCTTCATGGTGGACGAGCATCCGCTCGCCGATCTTGCACCGCGTGACGTCGTCGCGCGCGCAATCGCGCGACGACTGGTCGACCGGAATCTTGACCACCTCTGGCTCGATGCCACGTCGATCACCGGCTTCCCGACCCGCTTCCCGACGATCTGGGCCTCGGCCCAGTCCGTCGGCCTCGATCCGCAGCAGGACTTCCTGCCGGTCGCGCCGGCGGCGCATTACCTCTCCGGTGGCATCGCGACCGACCTCGATGGCGCGTCGACGCTCCCGGGTCTCTGGTCGTGCGGTGAGGCCGCGTGTTCGGGTGTCCACGGCGCGAACCGGTTGGCGTCGAACTCGTTGCTCGACGGCCTGGTCTTCGCGCCCCGCATCATCGAAGCCATCGGGCGCGGCAAGGATGCGCCCGATGCATCGGGTGTGTTGCGCGGCGCGTCACTCGAACCGATCGGTCCCCATCCCGTGGCGACGCGGCCCGAAGGCACGATCACGCTCGAGGAGCTGCAACACCCGAAGACCGTCCGCGCCGGTGTTCTGCGAGATGCGGAGAGCCTCGAGGTCGCAGCCCGCCAAGTCGCATTCGACGTCGAGGCGCACGACGTTGCCGGCCACGAACTCCGCAACCTGTTGACGGTGGCGCGCACGCTCGTCGCTGCGGCCCAGGCGCGTCAGGAGAGCAGGGGTACGCACACCCGACTCGATTACCCGTTGACCTCGCCGACGTTCCGCGGCCGCTTCTTCGACAGTGGAGGCGACCTGACGTTCGTCCCGCTCCCGGCCGAGGTGCTGGCGTGAACGGCGACTTCGATCCGCCCGCCGTCGTCGTCCGGGACCTCGTGGCCCGGACCCTGGCGGAGGACTTCGGCGCCCTGGGTGATCTCACCTCGATCGCCACCATCCCCGACGACGCCACCGCGACCGCCACGGTGGTGGCGCGCCGGTGGGGGGTGCTGGCGGGTCGGGCGTGTGCGACCGAGGTGTTCCGTCAGGTCGATCCGGACCTCACGCTGCGCTGGTCGGCGGCCGACGGAGATGCGATCGACGTCGACCAGGTCTTGGCTACGGTCGACGGCAACCTACGTTCGATCCTGGCGGCCGAACGGTCGGCGTTGAACCTGCTCCAACACGCGTCGGGCATCGCGACGCTGACGCGCCAGTACGTCCAGGCCGCCGAAGGCCGGATCCGGATCCGGGACACGCGCAAGACGCTGCCCGGTCTGCGGGCGCTCGAAAAGGCGGCAGTTCGCGCCGGCGGTGGGTTCAACCACCGGGAGTGCCTGAGCGATGCGGTGCTCATCAAGGACAACCACCTCGCGTTCCTCGATCTCACCGCGGCGGTGGAGCGGTCGAAGGTCCGCTGGCCGGGCCGGACCGTCGAGGTCGAGTGCGACACCCTCGCGCAGGTGCACGAGGCGGTCGCGGCCTTTGCCGATCTCATCCTGCTCGACAACATGTCGCCCGACGCGGTCCGTCAGGCGGTCGCCGCGGTCGACGGCATGGTCCCGCTCGAGATCTCGGGTGGGGTCACGTTCGAGACGATCCGCGACTACGCCGGGACCGGGGCGGAGTTCGTCTCCGTGGGGGCGCTCACCCACAGCGCGCCGGCACTCGACATCGCACTCGACATCGCACCCCGGCCGGAGTAACGGATGCTGCTCGCGATCGACACCGGCAACACCCAGACCGTCATCGGCCTCTTCGATGGCGCCGAGTTGGCCGACCACTGGCGCATCGCGACCGTGGCGTCGCGGACGTCCGACGAACTCGCGTTGATGATCCAACAGTTCTTGGGCTTTCACGGATTCTCGTTCGACGACCAGGTCACGGGTGTGTCGATCTGCTCCGGAGTTCCGAGCGTCACCGCTGCTCTGCGCCAGATGACTGCTCGATATTTCGGGTTCGACGCCCTGGTCATCGAGCCAGGGGTCCGGACGGGGATGCCGATCCTCTACGACAACCCCAAAGAGGTCGGACCGGACCGGATCGCCGATGCCGTCGGCGCGTTCGACCTCTACGGTGGGCCCACGATCGTCGTCGACTTCGGCACGGCCAACACGGTCGAGGCGATCAGCGCGAAGGGGGAGTATCTCGGTGGCGCGATCTTCCCCGGAGTCGAGATCTCCATGGATGCGTTGTTCGGTCGTGCGGCCGCATTGCGCACGGTCGAGCTGGTCCCACCCCGCAACGTCATCGGTAAGTCGACGGTCGAGTCGATCCAGTCCGGGGTGTTGTACGGGTTCAGCGGCCAGGTGGATGCGCTCGTCGACCGGTTCAAGGCCGAACTCGGGCCGTGCACGGTGGTCGCGACCGGCGGCCTCGCCGAGCTGATCATGCCGTTCTCGCACACGATCGAGCATCACGAACCGTGGTTGACGCTGCACGGGCTGCGCATCATCTACGAGCGGAATCTCGCCTGATCGGTGTGTGAGCGACCGGTCGCGACTCGGGGTGTGGCTTCAGAACGACCGGTCAGCAAGCCGAAACAACGGTCATCGGACGGCTCGTGGCTCCGCCGCGACGATCGATCCGCAATACTTGACTGCTCCGCGGACCTCGAAGGGTTGCGATGCGCGTTTTGATCACTGGGATGGGCGGTGAACTCGGGACCCGGGTCGCGCAGCTCCTCGAGGCGGAGGAATCCGCCACCGAGATCGTCGGCGTCGACTTCGTCCCGCCGCGCCGCCGGTTGCGCCGCAGCGAGTTCCGCCGGATCGACCCGCGCGACCGGGAGAAGCTCGCGGCCTTCGTCACCGAGTTCGCGCCGGACGCGGTCGCGCACTTCGGGATCTATGAACCCGGCTCGCGTCTGCCGCCGAAGCTGGCCGGTCAGTACACCCACGCCTGTGCCGTCGCCGCGCTCGGGGCCGCGGCGCGCGCCGGCAACTTGCAACGGGTCGTGCTGCGCAGCGGCATCTCGGTGTACGGGCGCGGCCGGGGACGTCCGGGCGTGCCCGACGAGGATGCGCCGGTCGCACCGACCACGCCGTTCGGCCGGACCTTGCTGGCGCTCGAGGCGCTCGCGGCCGACATCGGTCGCCGCCACGACATCCCCGTCGCTGCGCTCCGCATGGCAACGATCGCGGGATCGCACATGCCGAGCCCACTGGGTCGGGTCTTGCGACTCCCGGCGGTCCCCGTGCCGGCGCTGG
>JBBQXR010000127.1:0-8743 GCA_038209455.1 Acidimicrobiia bacterium | reverse complement strand
CAGGAGGGCAGGGACGACCGTCAGCGCGGTGATGGCGGCGTACACCCCCGCGCCGACGAGGACCAGGAACGGCACCCCGGCGAGCGGCTGCCCGTCGAGCGTCGCGCGCAGCCCGCCGCCGTCGTGCAGCGCCACCGCGATCGCGCTCAGGGCCGCACCTAGGTTGATCACCACGTGGAGGACACTCGGCGGCGAGTCCGCCCGGCCGAAGCATCCGCAGGACCCGACGGGCAGGTCCCGCAGGAGTGCGACCGCGACGAAGCCGGCGAACGCGAGGTACGAAGCGGCGACGACCAGCGCGAGCACCGGTGCGCCGGTGAGGGCGGCGGCGACCGCGATCACGGCTTCGACGGCGCCACCGATCCGCACCGCGGTCGGCCCGGACGGAATCCCGGCGGCACGGAGCGCGCCGACGGTCATGACGGGGTCGATCGCCTTGGCGACGCCGGCCACGGCGAGCAGCACCGTGGCAATCAGGAACGGACCGGACCATGCGCCCATAGCGTCAGGAACCTACCCGCCCGCGACCGGAGTCAGGGCCACGGTTGCGAGCACCGCGTTCACCATCGGCACCAAGCGCGCGCGCCGGGCATGGGATCCGAGCACGACGTACAGGCAGAACGCCCGACCGCCCTCGTTGAAGAACGCCTGGTGTCCGCTCTGACCGGCGATCCCCCGGCGGAGCGTGAAGAAATCGAAGTCGCGCGGCGAGAGCGACCGGGGTAGTCCCTCGGCGCGGAACAGCGCGGTCGCACTCGCCGCGGGCTCGTGTTCGAACAGCACGACGAAGACGTCACCGTCACCCATCAACTCCACCGCGCCACTGCCGAAGTCACCGCGGTCGGCCGGAAGCCCGAAGTTGGCGAGGTGCATCACGGGTCGCGACTGCGCGGTGACGACGTGCGTCCCGGTCGCGCTGATCAGCTTCTCGCCACCACCGTCGCGCCGGACCGCGATGCGACCGTCCCAACCGGCGGGGAGCCCCACCCGGATGCCGTGGGCCTGGAGACCACTCATCGCGCGCCGCTCGTCACAAGCTGCTCATCACAAGCTGCTCATCGGGCCAGGACCACCACGACGGCGACGCCAGCGGCGAGGGCCTCGGCGATCACGGTCACGACCCGGAACCTACCGTCCCACGCGATCATCGATCGCACCCGCGCACCGATGGCCGCCGGGGACCGCAGCCGCACACTGGCGACCACGGGCAACGCGCGGGCCAGCCCGAACGCGCCCCCGACGACCGCGCCTGCGACCGGGCCCGCCGCCACCAGAGCCCCCAGCCAGGTGAGAGAGACCGACGCCGTCGTCACGATCGTGATCACCCCGACCCCGAGTTGCGCGCCGAACGCCATGCCGTACACCCAACCCCGGTAGTCGGCCAGCCAGTCTTCGTTCACCTGGCGATGCCACGACGGCAACCGGCGACCGGTCGCGTCCACTCCCACCGCGACCAGCGCGGCGACCCCGAGGAGACCAGCGCGCGCCCCCAGCGCGTCGGTGCCGAACGCGAACCGGCCGAGCGCGCCGAGGACCGCTCCGAAGGTGGCCGCCGCGGCGACCGAACCGACGGTGTACGCCGTGACGGTGATCGAGAATCGTTGACCGCGTGCCCGCTCCCCGAGCGGGTGGATGCTCGCGAGCATCGACTCACCTCAAGGTGACCACGTCGAGCGCAGTCCGGCGACCACCGCGATACCGACCGTGACCGCGACCAGCGCGTCGACGCCGGCGCTCACGACGGGGTGGGATCGGTGTCCGTCGGGCCGCCCGGGCCAGCAGCGGCGGCGCCACCGGTCGCCGGGTACAGACGCGGATCACCGGGTTCGATGCCGGCGGCACGCAAGGCGTCGTCGGCACGCATCTCACGCTGCTGGTCGGCCAGGTGACGGCGGGCGGCGCGGGTCTTGCGGGCGGCCGATCGCCGTCGGCTCGCCGCGAGCGCACCGTCGTCGACGGACTCGGTGACCATCTCGCACACGCGGTCCCAGTTGGTGGCCGTGCCCTCACCGACGACCGCACCACTCGGCCCGTCGATGAAGACGAAGTACGGCGATCCCGCGACCTCGTACGCCTCCCACGCCTCGGTCGACATCACGACCTCCGCCTCGGGTGGGATCAGGCGGCGGAGCGCGCTCACGCTCTCGTCCTCGGGACTCATGGTGACGACGACGAGTCGCGCATCGCCCGGCACCTTCAACTGCGGCTGCGCGAACGTCTCCCAGAACTCCCGGCACGTGAGGCACCCGCTGGAGAGGAACGCGAGCAGCGTCGCTTGGGTACTCCCGAGAATCCCGACCGCGACCGCGTCACCGTCGGGCGTGAGCCCCGCGATGTCCGCGGCTTCCGGACTCGGACCACCGGTCGGCCGACTCGGCGCGACGCCGTTGCGACGTGGCGCCGTCACCGCCCTCGCGCCGTCACGGTCGGCGTCGGCCTCGTCATGGCTCAACCCGGCGTCGTGCAGCGTCCGCAAGATGTCGGCGTGGCTGCGCAGCAGACTGGCCACGAGGACGACGAGCAGCGCGACCACCACTGCGAGCGCCACCACCAAGGCCGTCATGGCGCAGAGGGTACGCGCTCCACCTCCCGACCTCTCCCTCCAACTTGCGTCGGAGACCCGCGATTATCGCGGGTTTGCGACGCAAGTTGGTCAGGTGAGGGTGTCGAGGGCGAGGCGGAGGTCGGTGAGGAGGTCGTCGACGGATTCGAGCCCGACCGAGAGTCGGATGAGCCCGGCGTCGACTTCGAGCGGCGAGCCTGCCGCGGACGCGTGGGTCATCTTCCCCGGGTGTTCGATGAGCGACTCGACCGCGCCGAGCGACTCGGCGAGGGTGAACAACTCGGTCCCCGCCGCAATCTCGAGTGCCGCAGCCTCTCCCCCGGCGGCGACGAAGCTCACCATGCCGCCGAACCCGCGCATCTGACGGGCCGCGATCTCGTGCCCGGGATGTGACGCGAGTCCGGGATACCGCACGCGCTCGACGGCCGGATGCTGCGCCAGCATGGCGGCGATCGCAGCCGCGCTCTCGCAGTGTCGGTCCATGCGCACCGCGAGCGTCTTGATCCCGCGCAGGACGAGGTAGCAGTCGAACGGACCCGGCACCGCGCCCATCGCGTTCTGGAGAAACGCGATCCGGTCACCCAACGCGGCGTCGGCTACGGCCACGAACCCGCCGATGGTGTCGGAGTGACCCCCGAGGTACTTGGTGGTGGAGTGGACGACCACGTCGGCGCCGAGCGCGAGCGGGAGTTGCAGGTACGGCGTGGCGAACGTGTTGTCGACCACGACGATCACATCGTGCGCGTGGGCGACGGCACTCACCGCCGCGATGTCGACTACTCCGAGCGCCGGGTTGGTCGGCGTCTCGATCCACACGACGCGCGTCGTCGGCGTGAAGTGCTCGGCGAGGGTTGCAGCATCCGTGAGGTCGACCGCCGACCACGTGACCCCTGCGTCGCCGTAGACCTGGGCGACGAGCCGCAACGTGCCGCCGTAGGCGTCGAGCGGCAACACCACGTGGTCGCCCGGGCGGGTCAGGGTGCGGAGCACCGCGTCTTCTGCGGCCATACCGCTCGCGAACGCGAGCCCACGCGCCGCCCCTTCGAGGTCCGCGAGGCACGTCTCGAGTGCCGCGCGGGTGGGGTTGCCGGTGCGCCCGTACTCGAAGCCTGCGTGCTTCCCGACCGCATCCTGGGCGAAGGTCGTGGCGAGGCTGATCGGGGTGACGACGGCGCCGGTGTTCGGGTCGGCCGGCTGCCCGGCGTGAATGGCGCGGGTTTCGAATGCTTGCCCACTGCTCGTACGCTCGCGCTTCTGATGGTCATCCCCTTCACGGGGTTCGCTGCCTCGCAGCTCACTCCGCGAGCTCCGTTCGGTCATGGTGTTCCTTTCGCGGCGAGGAAGCCGAGCACGTCGGAGCGGCTGAGCAGGCCGACCGGGTGGCCGCCGTCGAGCACGAGCAGCGTGGCCGACGATTCGAGCGCGGCCACCACCTGGGCGACCGGTTCGCCGACCCCGATCATCGGCATGGCCGCACTCATGAGTTCCCGGACCGGTCGGTCGAGTGCGCTCGGATCGCGGAACGCGAGGTCCATGAGCGACAACTCGTCGAGCATGCCGCTCACCTCCTTGGCCGCGAGCGGAGCGGCCTTGCTCACCGACACCACCACCTGCGACACGTCGAGATCGTGCATCAGCTTCCACGCGTTCTGCGCGGGTTCGTCGGGCGTGACGAGCACGAGATCGGGCATGGATCCGGCCTTCGCCGCGAGCACGTCACCGGCACAGTCCCCCGCGCAACGGATGAACCCGAAGTCCATCATCCAGTCGTCGTTGTAGATCTTCGACAGGTACCCACGACCGGAATCGGGCAGGAGGACCACGACGAGCGCGTCGGGACCGAGTTCGGCGCCGACGGTGAGAGCCGCGTGCACCGCGGTCCCGCACGAACCACCGATGAGCAGACCCTCTTCCTGGGTGACGCGCCGCGCGGTGGCGAACGAATCGGCGTCGCTCACCATGATGGTGCGGTCGACGAGCGACGGGTCGTAGGTGGTCGGCCAGAAGTCCTCGCCGACGCCTTCGACGAGATACGGGCGGCCGCTCCCACCCGAGTACACCGAGCCTTCGGGGTCGGCCCCGATGATCTCGACGTCGGGATTCATACGCTTGAGGTAGCGGGCAATCCCGGTGATGGTGCCGCCGGTCCCGATCCCCGCGACGCAGTGGGTGATCCGACCCGCGGTCTGCCCCCAGATCTCGGGACCGGTCGAACGCTCGTGCTCGGCCGGGTTGTGCGGGTTCGAATACTGGTCGGGCCGGAACGCGTTCGGCGTCTCGCGCGTCAGCCGATCGGCGACCGAGTAGTACGAATCGGGATGCTCGGGCGGCACCGCAGTAGGGCACACGACCACATCGGCGCCGTACGCACGGAGCAGTGCGACCTTCTCCGCGCTCATCTTGTCCGACATCACGAAGATGCACCGGTAGCCCCGTTGCGCGGCGACGATCGCGAGCCCGACACCGGTGTTCCCAGAGGTCGGCTCGACGATGGTGCCGCCCGGCGTGAGTAGGCCATCACGTTCAGCGGCGTCGATCATGGCGACCGCGGGCCGGTCCTTCACACTGCCGCCCGGGTTGAACATCTCGAGTTTCGCCACGAGGTCGCATTCGAGGTCCCGGCCGAGCCGACCGAGCCGGGCCATCGGCGTGTTGCCCACCAGATCCAACAGGGAGTCGGCGATCTGGGGCTCGGGTGTCTCGCTCATGGTGTGACCGTATCTTCCGGGAACCGATCGGCGACCGGGTTCGTCTGCGTGCACATGCGAACGATCCGAACCCTGGGTGCATTCCTCGTGGCGTCCTACAGTGCGCGCATGGCCGTCCGACAGCTGCGCACCGTCGTGATCGACGGTCTCGACCCGGAACCGCTCGCCGCGTTCTGGAGTGCGCTGCTCGGGGTCGAGGTCGACCATCGCAGTGACGAATGGATCTCGCTGCACGCGAGCGCGCCGGACCATCCGCGCGTCGCGTTCCAACGGGTGCCGGAGACGAAGGCGACCAAGAACCGCCTCCATCTCGACGTGTGGGTCGAGGACATCCCCGAGGCGACCGTCGCCGCCGAAGCTCTCGGCGCGACGCGCTCGGGGCCGCTCGTCGAGGAATCCGGCGAACCGTTCCAGATCCTGCTCGATCCCGCCGGGAACGAGTTCTGCCTCGTCCACATGCCCGGATCGGTGGGTCCCTGATGCAGGAACACAACTTCTCGATCGATCTGAACGCGCCCGTCGCCGAGGTGTGGGACCTGTTCTGGTACCGCGCGCCCGATCGACCCCAGGGCAAGATCGGTCAGATCCACATCCTCCATCCCGGCGACGAGGTCGGTGAAGGACTCGTGCGCCACTGCACGTTCCCCGTGCCCAAGATCCTGGGCTCCGGCGGGGTGGGCAAGAGCTGGGAGTGGCTCACCGAGGTCAAGCTGCACGGCTCGTGGCGTTACGACGCGATCGGCAAACCCCTGTGGTCGAAGGCCCAGGGCTTCACCCGGCTCGAGGACCTCGGCGACGGTCGCACCCGCGTGCACTTCACCGAGACCTACGAATGCTTCAACCCGTGGATGCGCCGCGTCGGCCTCGAACGTTGGGTGCACTCGCGCATCTCCCGCGACAACGACACCATCCTCGCCGCCCTCGAAGGTGGCCTGAAGTGGCACCGCAAGAGAAGAGCACGCGAGGCGGCCGGCACCGCGGCCGATTGACTGAGGAGCACCCGCAGCCCTCGCGACGTACGCCGCGTGCGCGGTTATGTGACTTCGGTGCCGTTGGGTCGGTAGACGCGGAACTGGTTGTCGGTGAAGGTGGCGGTCCATCCGGGTCGGTGCACGACCGAGTGGTGGTGGTCGCAGAGCAACACCAGGTTCCAGAGACCGGTCGCCCCGTCGTATTGCCATTGGATGACGTGGTGGGCGTCGCACCATCCGGAGGGTTGTCGGCAACCCGGATATCGGCACCCGCCGTCTCGCACCACCAACCCCCGGCGCTGCGCACCAGACACCGTGCGGGCCTGACGGCCCACGTCGATCGGGAGCCCGGTCGGACCGGTCACGACTCTGCTCACGGTGCGATCGCACAACATGCGTTCCACATCGCTGCGGTGCAGGGCGCCGGTGAAGTCACCGTCCATCCGACCCAACTCGTTGTTGAGCAAGGTCTGCCAGTCGATCACGACCGTGCACGAAGGCCGCGCTCGAGTCGGACCATCCGCTCCCACTCCGTTGAGGTGGGCGAGTGCCAACTCGGCCATCCGTACGAGGGCATCCGCCCGGCGGCCCGCGGCAGTGCGGCGGTCGCCGTCCGTTGGTGGGTCGGTGAGGGCTTGTATCGCGTTGACCACGATCTCCGCACCACTCGAGGAGAGGTTCCCGTTCAGGGCGACGCGACCGTTGTAGGACCGGGACAGGGTGAGGCCGTCATGTTCCCGAGGTTCGGTCCCATCGCGTTCGGCGCACGACCGGAAATGCCCACACGCGCGGGCCAGGGCACCCATCGACCGGTCGCGTGCCATTCCCAGGAGCATCGGTTCGACCGCGCGGAGTTCACCGTCGTGACCCTCGACCCGCGCCCCGAAGATCGTGCGGGCCGCGCCACCCGTAATCGACCCGTCCAACCAGGCCTGACCGGTCGCGGTGAGGACCTCACACGCGGAGCCGGCTTCGATCGCAGCCCGGGCGTCACCCTGGCGCATCCCGGTCCGCCGCTGGAGCCACGCGGCTGTCGACGCCGCGCCATCCACCGACCCGAGCCCACGCTGATGCGCTGCCCATGCCAGGCGCGCGAACTGGGCTTCGTGCCGATCGATCTGCGCCCGTAAGCCGATCAACTCGTCGGCCAACGCCACGTCTGAGAGATCGCCGGGAAGTGTGGTGAGGGCGTCATCGACCGCGCCGCGTAGATCCAGCAGAGCGGTGGGACACACATCGACAACAGACACAGCAACCTCCCCTCACGACAACGAACAGTTGGTCGAACGGCTCCGAAGAGCGAGGCCGCGATACCCGTAATCGGGTCCCGGCGGCAGGGGAAGTACTGAAGTCATTCTCCCACAAGGGTGTGACACTCCCACCCGGTCGGAAGTACCTACCAGCCCAGGCACAACCCACAAGGACCAGCGCCGCCCGACGCTCATGCCGAAGACCAGGCCACCGCCAACCAGCACTGCCAAGAGGAGCCGCACCATCGATGACGGCGTACCGACCCGTCATCCGACTCGAACTTGCGTCGGAGACCCGCGACTATCGCGGGTTTGCGACGCAAAGTGGTGGGGTCAGCGGTCGCGTAACGCGGCGTAGGCGGAGACCACGGCCATGGCTTCGTCGATGCCGATGGACGGTTCGATCTCGGTGCCGTGTCCGAGACTCCACGCCGCCTGCACGTCGGCGATCGGCGAACCGGTCACCCGAGCGGCGGCCTGCACACACGCACCGAGCGCGACCAACTCGGTCTCGTCGACCACGGTCGCCGCCCGCTGCGCGAGGTCGGCGACGATCTGCACGTACGCCCGGCTCCGTGCCCCGCCGCCGATCACGTACAGCCGACCGCGAACGGGAACGTCGACCGCGCGGAGTGCGTCGAGACCGTCGAGCAACCCACAGACCACGCCCTCGAATGCGGCGCGGGCCACGTCCTCCCGCGTGGCGGACGCAGTGAGTCCGGTGAGCGCACCACGGGCGTCGGGTCGATTCGGCGTGCGCTCGCCGTCGAAGTACGGGAGCAGCGTGGCGCCGTGCGCACCGGCAGGCCCCGCGAGGGCCAACGCGTCGAGCTCGGCGTGGTCTGCGCCAAGTAACGCACCGATCGCATCGGTCACCTTGGTCGCGTTGAGCGTGCACACCAGCGGGAGGAACCGGCCCGTCGCATCCGCGAATCCGGCGACCGCGCCCGACGGATCCGCCGTCGGGGTGTCACTCACGGCGAACACCGTCCCCGAGGTACCGAGCGAGATCACGACGTCACCCGGCGCGAGGCCGAGCCCGAGTGCTGCGGCCATGTTGTCGCCGGTACCGAGTGCATCGCCGACACTCGCCACGGGCGGCACCGCCGCGGCCCAATCGCGGTCGCCGTCCACGATGCGCAGCAGATCGAACCGATAGTCGCCGGTCGTAGGTGACCAGTACCCGGTGCCCGAGGCGTCGCCCCGATCGGTCTGGTACTCCCCGCTCAACCGCCACGCGAGCCAGTCGTG
>JBBQXR010000126.1:0-8787 GCA_038209455.1 Acidimicrobiia bacterium | reverse complement strand
TTGCCACCGCGGATCGCGTTGAAGCGACGCTGGACCTCCAACGCGTCGTGGCGCGCGCGTTCGACCCGGGTGGCGATCTGCACGTGGCCTATCGTGCCACGGTGCCGGATCCGGGATGTCGATGAACACGCTCTCGATCGTTCTGTTGATCGCGGCCGGAGTCGTCGGCCTGAGGAACTGGATCGCGGTGGCTCGCGAGCAACCGCGTGGTATCTACGTCTGCAAACCGTTGACGCTCGTACTCATGATCGGCGCGGCCATCACGCTCGACCCGCGGTCGTCCAGTACCCGCAACTGGTTCGTGATCGCGTTGGTGCTGTCGCTCGCCGGTGACGTGTTCCTCATGTTGCCGACGGACGCGTTCGTCGCGGGGCTCTCCGCGTTCCTCCTCGCGCACGTCGCGTATGTCGTCGGGATCAACCAGTCGTCGGCCGGCAACTGGCTGCTCGCCATCCCGGTGGTCGTGGTTGCGACCGTGCTGGGAGTGCGTCTGGTCCGGGGTATCCGGGGCCGCGGCCATCCGGAACTCGTCGCGCCCGTCGTCGCCTACGTCCTCACGATCCTGGTGATGGTCAGTAGCGCAGTGGCGAGCGGGAACGTGATGATGGCGATCGGCGCCGTGTCGTTCATGGTGTCCGACGCGTTGATCGGCGAGCACCGCTTCGTCCGGGAACGAGCCTGGCAGCCCGTCGCGATCATGGTCACGTACCACCTCGCCCAGGCGCTGCTGGTGGTGTCGCTCACGACGTGAGTGCGGTCTCCAGGTGGGCGAGATCCTTGGCGAGCGACTTCTGCATCACCCGCTGCATGAGTGGGCCCGGCATCCAACCGAACTTCCCGGCGTGGCCGACATTCCGGATCCGCACGAGCGATCCGGAGCCCGACGGTTCGATCTCGTACGTGACGACCCCGACGAACGGTCCGTCGCTGATGTCGAGCACGAGGCGCCGCGGCGGTGCGTACTCGGTGACGGTCGTGGTCCATCCGATCGGGCGACCGAGAAACCGTGCGTTGCGTCGGACTCTCGATCCGCGCGCGAGTGGCGCGTCCAACAGCTCGCTCGAGCTCAGTACCGTCATCCAGTGCGGGTCCTGGAGCGGATCGAACATCACGGCTGCGACCCGCTCGGGCGCTACGGAGATCGTGCGTTCCACGCTCACGTCGAGGGTCGTTGCGGTCACGGCTGTACCTCCTCGGCTGCGACCTTGAGTCGGGCCAGACTGTCGGTCCACATTGACTCGACGAACGCGCGCACCTCGGCGAGTCCGTCGGGTCGGGCACGGTAAAGGCGGCGGTTGCCGTCGACCCGGATCGAGACCAGCGCGGCGTCGGCGAGGACCCGGAGGTGCTGCGACACCGCGGGTCGGCTCAGGTTCGTGAAGTGAGTGGCGAGTTCGCCGGCGGGGATTTCGTCGTCCCGCACCAGGTGGAGTATCCGGCGCCGGGTGGGGTCGGCGACTGCGTGCGCGGCGCGGTCGAGTGGTGACAGTTGCGTGCTCGCCGAAGCCATGTAAGGATCATCTTACAGAGATCCGAGCCGCGCAAGTCGCCGGCCCCCCCGATCGGAGCATTCGCATGGAACTTCTCGACGCCCTCGACGCCACCTTCGCGCACACGACGGCGGTGGTCGCAGCGATCGGGCCCGACCAGCTCGACGGCCCGACCTCGTGCGCCGAATGGAACGTGCGGGATCTGTTGTCCCACACCATCGGTGTCGTGACGAACATGGGGCGGGGCGCCGGTGGGGAGGCGCTGCTCGGGGACGTGAACGCCACCGGCCTCGAGGCCGACCTCGGTGCACAGTTCGCGCGGACCTTGAACGAGACGCTGGCCGCATGGCGCGCCGTCGGGCCCGACGCGATGGTTGACGTCGGCGCGGGACCGATGCCCGCGATGGTCGCGATGAGTATCAACTTGTTGGACACCGCGACGCACTCCTGGGACATCGCCGTCGCGACGGGCCAGCCGAGCGACCTTGCCCCTGAGGTGGCCGATCGGGTGATGGAAGCATGCCGCATGGTGGTGACCGACGACGTCCGCGGCTTCGCCGGGTTCGATCCGGCGGTGCCGGTGCCGGACGGCGCGAGCGTCACCACGCAGGTCGCCGCGTTCCTCGGTCGGCAACCCGTCACGGCGTAGCGTCGGCGCCATGCGGCGCTCGATCGATGACGCACTCGACGACCATCCGGCGGACGAGGAGTTCCCACCGATCTCATGGATGGTCGGTCTCACCGACGACCCCAACGCGTCGGACGACGGTGAGCCGCGCGTCAGTGTGACCCTCGAGGAACGTGGTGGTGCGGGCTACGGATTGGTCGCGCACCTCGCACCTGCCACCGCACGCCGGCTGCGCGGCGCGATTGCGGCCGCGCTCCGCGAGGTGGGCGAGGACCCGGGCGCGTAGCTCCTACAACAGGAGCGGGGCGCGGCCGCTGGCCGCGTCGGTGTCGCGTGCTGAGGCCGGCAAGGCGCTGATGTGCTCCACGATCTGGGCCACCGTGATGATGGCGATGCGGTGCTCCTCGGCGAAGAGTTGGAGGAACGGCATGCGGGCCGGCGAACCGTCGTCGTGGAGGACTTCGCAGATCACCGCGACCGGCGCGAGACCGGCGAGGCGGGCGAGATCGACGGCGGCCTCGGTGTGACCCCGGCGTTCGAGAACGCCGCGCGTACGGGCGCGGAGCGGGAACACGTGGCCCGGACGCAAGAACTCGGTCGCCGTCGCCGTCGGGTTCAGGAACCGCCGAACGGTGTTGGCGCGGTCGGCCGCTCCGATGCCGCTGCCCGAGTCGACGTGGTCGATCGAGATGCTGAACGGGGTGTCGTTGCCGGCCGAGTCCGGCGGGACCATCGGCGGGATCTCCAGCCGGTCGAGGTAGCTCGGATGTGTGGGCATGCACACCAGCCCGCGGGCCCAGCGGAGCATGAAGTTGATCGCTTCGGGGGTCACCCACTCGGCGGCCATCGTGAGGTCGCCCTCGTTCTCGCGGTCCTCGTCGTCGGCGACCAACACCATCTCGCCGCGGCGGATACGACGCAGCGCGTCGTCGAGCGTTGCGAACTTCATCGAGAGACCTCCTGGATGGGACGGGAAAGGGGTGCCGCGCCGGGCAGGGTCACGACCATGCGACACCCGTGGGGATCGCGGGGTTCGGGATGGATCTCCCCGCCGTGCAGATCGACGATCCAACGGGCGATCGCGAGGCCGAGCCCGGCGCCACCGTCCGAAGACGCGCGAGCCGTGTCGGCCCGGTAGAAACGTTCGAACACGCGCTCGGCATCGGCCGCCGCGATGCCCGGACCGTCGTCGAGCACCTCGATCGTGACCGTGTCGGCCGTGCGGCGGGCCCGGACCTGGACCGAACCGCCCCGGGGAGAGTGGCGGACAGCATTTTCGAGCAGGTTGGCCACGACCTGGTGGACGCGCTCGGGGTCGCCGTCGGCGGCGAGGTCGTGGTCGTCCACGCTCATCTCGATCGCGATCCCCGGGTCGGTGAGCTCCTGCTCGCGGACCGCATGGGCGAGCACCGGCTCCACCGCGAAGGCATGGCGGTCGAGGGGCACGGTGCCCGCTTCGAGGCGGGAGAGGTCGAGGAGTTGGGTCACCAGACGGCCGAGTCGCTCCACCTGGGCGAGCATCGTCGCCATGGTGGTGGGGTCGGCGGTGGCGACGCCGTCCACGAGGTTCTCGAGGGTCGCCTGGAGCGCGGTGAGGGGCGTCCGCAGTTCGTGGCTCACGTTGGCGACCAGGTCCCGGCGCACCCGGTCGGTTTCCGCCAGTTCGGCGGACATCTGGTTGAACGCAACCGCGAGGCGGCCGACTTCGTCGTGCGAGGTCGCGGTGATGCGTTGGTCGTAGTTCCCCTTCGCCATCTCCTGCGTGGCGACCGCCATTTCGCGTAGGGGCGAGGTCATGCCCCGCGCCAGCCGGCTGACGAGCAGGAGCGCGACCGCGGCGGCGAAGATCCCGGCGAGGCTCGGCCACAGGTGGAGCACGCGGATGCCGAACCAGAACACGAAGACCGTGACGCTGACCGCACCGACGATGAGCGTGGCGAGCTTGACCTTGATCGAGGTGACTGCATCGAGCGGGCGGTCGGGCACGTGCGGTCGAGGTGGCAGCCGTTTCATGCGACGTCCGCCAGTGCGTACCCGACTCCGTGCACGGTCCGGATGACGTCGTTGCCGAGTTTGCGGCGAACGGCGCGGACATGTGAGTCGACGGTGCGGAGCCCCGACGCAACGTCGTACCCCCACACCTCCACCAGGAGGTCCTCGCGCGTGTACACCGCACCCGGCGTCTCGGCGAGAAACAGCACGAGGTCGAACTCGGTCGGGGTGAGGTGCACCTGCTGGCCACCGCGTAGGACCCGTCGGGACGAGCGGTCGATCTCGAGGTCGTCCACGTGGATGGGGCCCGACACCTCGGCGTTCGCGCCGTCGCTGCGGGAGCGCTCGACGCGGCGCAGCAGCGCATGGATACGGGCAACGAGTTCGCGGCTGCTGAACGGCTTGGTCATGTAGTCGTCGGCGCCGACCCCGAGCCCGACGAGCAGATCGTGCTCGGAGTCACGCGCGGTCAGCATGAGGACCGGAACCGCGCGCTCGGTCTGGATGCGCTCGCACACCTCGAGGCCGTCGATGCCGGGCAACATCAGGTCGAGGACGACCAGGTCGGGATGCAGGGCGTTGCACCGCTCGACCCCGCTGGGGCCGTCGGACGCGATCTCCACCGCGTAGCCCTCGGATCGGAGCCGAGCGGCGATCGCGTCGGCGATGGGGGCTTCGTCCTCGACCACGAGAATGGTGCGCGCGGAGGGCGCGAAGGAGGTCGGGGAAGGCACCCGCCAAGGATACGGACGCCCCGGTGAGAGAGTCCCGCTCCACCTGTGGAGATTGTGTGGAGATGAGGGTGCGACGGGACGCATCGGCCCGTAACGTCGGGCGTTCCGGCGAGACAGTGGAGTCGGTCGACCCCACGACTCCATCGAGCACCGCATCCCCCTCCGCACCGACGAAAGGCACCATCGTGAGCGAGCAGATCGATCCGACGACGCTGAGTGACGAGGACTGGAAAGCCCGCCTGAGCCCGGACCAGTACGCAGTGCTGCGCCAAGCCGGCACGGAGCGGGCCTTTTCCGGCAAGTACACCGACAGCGAGGACGACGGCCTCTACCGCTGCGCCGGCTGCGGTGCCGAGCTGTTTTCGTCCGACACCAAGTTCCATTCCGGGAGCGGGTGGCCGTCGTTCTGGGCCGCGGCCAAGGACGGCGCGATCGAGGAGCACACCGACCGTTCGCACGGCATGGCCCGGACCGAGATCGTCTGTGCCCGATGCGGTGGTCACCTCGGGCACGTGTTCCCCGACGGCCCTCAGCCCACCGGCCAGCGCTACTGCGTGAACTCGCTGTCGCTCGATCTCGACCCGACCGCGTCCACCGGCGCGGCGGACGCGTCGTAGGCCGCGAGCGCATCGCGCACCCAACGCTGAAACGCGAACACGCCGTTCTCGTGGCGGGGACTGAGCCGACCTTCGGTGTAGATCCCCGCTTCGAGGTTGCGTTGCACGGCTTCACAGATCCGCTGGTCCTCCTCGAGCACCTCGACGCCGAGACGTTCGATGTCGGCGTTGGCCGCGGCTGCCGCCGGTGACGTGTCGGCGAAGAAGAAGTCGTAGACGATCCGGGTCCGCCGCGGCCCGAGCGGGAACCACCGCTCCACGTTCATGCCTTCGGGATAGAGGTTGAGGCCGAGGTTGGGGAACGCCCAGAGCCAGAGCCCGGCCGTGACCGCGCCGCCGCGCGTCGGCGCGGTGTGTTCCACCCAGTGGTCGTGCACCTCGACGCGGTAGTTGCGGGCGTCGATCTGGCGATTGAGCTCCGGGTGGACGAAAGGCACGTGGTAACCCTCGCCGTAGTTGTCGGTGTAGGTCTTCCAGTTGGCGTCGACGTCATGACTGAGCCGGTGGCTGTACGTCAGCTGTTCGATCGGCTGCTCGGCGCACCGGTCGGCGAGATCGCCGAGCGATTCGGTCAGCGTGGGCCCGTCGGATGCGATGCGCACGAAGACGAGTCCCCGCCATTCGTCGACCGCCACGGGCCAGAGCCCGAAGTCGGCCGGATCGAATTCGGCCGCATCCCCGAAGTCGCGCGCGCGGTGCAGCGTGCCGTCGAGGCCGTAGGTCCACCCGTGATAGCCGCAGACGATCACCGAGCAGTGCCCCCGATCGTCGGTGACGAGCGGCCCGGCCCGATGCCGGCACACGTTGTGGAACGCGCGGAGTTCGCCGTCGTCGTCCACCAGTACGACGATCGACCGGCCCGCCAGATCGTGGTTGACGTAGTCGCCGGGCGCGTTGAGCTGCGCACGGAATCCGGCGAGTTGCCAGGTGGTGGCGAAGATCGCGTCCCGTTCGCGACGGAACCAGTCCTCGTCGTGGTAGGCGCGTGCCGGGAGGGTGGTGGCGACGTCGAGTCCGGGCGGTGCGGTCATTGCCGCGATCGTAGGACCCGGCGCGAGAGCCTCCTCTAAGGTCGCACGCAATGAAGATCACGGAGATGCGCGTGCCGACACATGAACAGGTGGTGCGGCTCACCGACACCACCCTCGGCATCGACGCGATCATCGCGATCCATTCCACTGCGTTGGGCCCGGCCCTCGGTGGGATCCGGTTCTGGCACTACAGCTCCGATGCCGAGATGGTCGCGGACGCGTTGGCGTTGTCGAAGGCGATGTCGCTCAAGGCATCGGCCGCCGGCTTGTTCCAGGGTGGCGGGAAGGCAGTGGTCCGCTGGGCTCCGGACGCGGGAGCGCGTACTTCCGAGCAACTCGAGGCGATCGGCGCGGCAATCGACGGACTGGGCGGTCGATACCTCGCCGCCGAAGATGTCGGCGCGACGACCGCGGACATGGACGGCATCGCGGCGGTGACGCCGTGGGTGACGGGGGTCAGCGAGTCCGAGGGGGGATCGGGCGATCCTTCGCCGATCACCGCGTTCGGGGTCTGGGCGGCGATGCGTGCCGCGGCCAACGAACGTTGGGGTGGCACCACGCTGGCCGATCGGCGCGTGGTGATCCAGGGCGCAGGGAAGGTCGGATCGAGCCTGGCACGGTCACTCACTGCCGACGGGGCCAAGGTCGCAGTCAGCGACATCGACGAGGCACGAGTCGCGGCGCTGGTGAAGGAACTGAAGGTCGAGGCGCTCGCGCCCGCCGACGTCGTCGCGGCGAAGTGCGACGTGCTGGCGCCGTGCGCGATGGGCGGCACCATCGACGCCGAGAGCGTCGGGCAACTTCGGTGCGAGATCGTGTGCGGCGGAGCCAACAACCAACTTGCCGACATCGAACTGGACGACGCGTTGGCGCAGCGAGGGATTCTCTACGCGCCGGACTTCATCGTGAACGCGGGTGGGATCCTCAATATCGCGGAAGAGTTCGTCGGCTACTCGCGGGACCACGCCATCTCGTCCGCTGCCCGGATCGAGGGTACGACCGCCCACGTGTTCGCGATGGCCAAGGAGTGGGGCTGCGCCCCGGGCCGTGCCGCGGTCCGGATCGCCGAAGAACGCATCGAACGCCAGCCGTTCGGGACCGGACGGTGGGAGCCGGGCGACCCCACTGCGTGGACCCACGGCAGCCCGTTCGTACGGGTGCGACCCAAAGGCTGATGGTCCTAACCTGAGGCCATGCTCGAAGTGGCCGAGATCGTGGACCGGTGCCAGACCGCGATTGCGGAACCCACGCCACCGCTCGCCGTCCGGGATGTGATCGAGGAACTGATCCGAGACCCGGGTGCGCTCGGTACCGCCATCGGGCCCGTCACCGAGGGTGGGATCAAGGTCCTCCACCGGGCCGACGACCTCACCGTGCTCCACATCGCGTGGACGCCGGGGATCGTGCTCAACCCCCACGAGCACGCGATGTTCGCGGTGGTGGGCATGTACGGCGGCCAGGAGGACAACACGTTCTTCCGCCGGTCGGAGCACGGACTCGAGGCCACCGGCGGCCGGGAACTCACCGGCGGTGACGTGCTCGTGATGGGGCACGACGCGATCCATGCCGTCGCCAACACGCGACGTGAGTTCGCGGTCGCGCTCCACGTGTACGGCGGCGACTTCTTCGTCGGGGAACGATCCGAATGGGACGAGGACACGTTCGCGGAGGGTCCGCGTGATGTTGACGGCACCATGCGCCGATTCGCCGCAGCCAACGCCGCCTGGCGCGCCGAGACGACCTGACGGACCCCGCCCGCGCCCGAGTGTCTCGTCGGCAGGCGGGCGACACCCGACCTTTGTCCCTTCCTGTACCGCCTCGGTACACCAGGGGACAATGGTCGGCAGGGAAAGGCGCCGGTTCGATGATGGCGGGCCTTCGCAGGCCTCCCGAGCGGAGCCTGCGGAGCGAGCCGCGAGGCAGCGAGCCCCATGGAGCGCATGACGATCAGGAGTGCGAGCGAACGAGCAGTCAGATGGTGGCGACGACGTAGCCCGCGACGAGCAACAGACCGGTGAAGAGATGCAGTCCGATGTTGGTCTGCATCGCCGGCATCAGCGCGTACGGCTGCTCGTAGTTGGCCTTGATCCCGCGGTACACCGAGCGGGCCATGGGCGCGGTGAGCAGCCCGGCGAGCGTCCACCACGGCGTGACCCCGAACGCCGGGCCGAGGGCGATCAGGACGAACGCGGAGATGGTCGCCGCGGCGTACGCGTGCTCCACCCGCGTCGCCGACCAGCGCACGATGAGGGTTCGCTTGCCCGAGGCCTCGTCGCCGAGGCGGTCGGGGATCTG
>JBBQXR010000125.1:0-8805 GCA_038209455.1 Acidimicrobiia bacterium | reverse complement strand
CCAAAATGCGTCGCAAACCCGCGATAATCGCGGGCTTGCGACGCAAGAACGATGTTGGTGCGACCATCAGGGCATCACCCCGCCGTACGCGATGCCGGTGAGGTGAGCCATCTCGCGGTCGAACGTGGTGAGGTCGTCAGCCGAGAACTCGCGGACGTGTCCGTGTCCGCAGGCCCGGGCGAGGATCTGCATCATCTCGACCGTCGCCCGCAGGAAGCGGTTCAGCCGTTCGGACGCCTCGTCGACGGGGAGCCGGGCGCGCAGGTGGGGCTGCTGCGTGGCGATGCCGACCGGACAGTTGTTGGTGTTGCACGCGCGCATGCCGACGCAACCGATGGCCTGGATGGCGGAGTTCGCGACCGCCACCGCGTCGGCCCCGAGCGCCAGTGCCTTGGCGAAGTCGGGCGCGTGTCGGAGACCGCCGGTGGCGACGAGCGTGATGTCACGCCGGTTGCGCCGGTCGAGGTGACGACGAGCCCGCGCGAGCGCCGGGATGGTCGGCACACTGATGTTGTCGCGGAAGAGCAACGGCGCCGCGCCGGTCCCGCCCCCGCGGCCGTCGAGAATCACGTAGTCGACCCCGATCGAAAGTGCGGCGTCGAGGTCGTCCTCGATGTGCTGCGCAGAGAGTTTGAACCCGATCGGGATTCCACCCGACTCATCCCGCACGCGATCGGCGAACCGGCGGAAGTCGTCGATCGACGTCCAGTCCGGGAAGCGCGCGGGCGAGATCGCGGCGGTGCCCTCAGGCAGGTTCCGAACCGCGGCGATCTTGCCGACGACCTTGTTGCCGGGCAGGTGGCCGCCGGTCCCGGTCTTCGCGCCCTGGCCCCCCTTGAAGTGGAACGCCTGGACCTTCTTCAGCACGTCGAAGTCCCACCCGAAGCGGGCCGAGGCGAGTTCGTAGAAGTACCGGCTGTTCTCGGCCTGCTCCTCGGGGAGCATGCCGCCCTCACCCGAGCAGATGCCGGTGCCTGCGAGTTCGGCACCCCGAGCGAGCGCGGTCTTGGCCTCTTGCGACAACGCGCCGAAGCTCATGTCCGAGACGAACAGCGGGATGTCGAGCCAGAGCGGCTTGGCGGCGTTCGGCCCGATGCACACGTCGGTGCCGACGGTTTCCTCGTCGAGCTTCGGCAACCGTGCCAACTGCGCGGTGATGAACTGGATGTGATCCCACTTGGGGAGTTCGTCACGCGGTACGCCCATCGCGCCGAGCGGACCGTGGTGACCGGTCTTGGTCAGTCCGTTCGCAGCGAGTTCGTGGATATAGGCAACGAACGGCTCCTCCGGCACCATGTGCGGATCCTGGTAATAGCCCTGGTACACGTCGGGCGTGTAGGGCTGCGGATGCCGCATGGAGAACCGCAGGATTTCGGTCCGGTCGACGAGCAGGTCGTCGTTCTCGACGAGGCTGGTGAACTTCTCCAGGGCCTCGGAGTTGTTGTACGCGCTCACCCCCGAGCCGATGCGGTAGTCCCAACCGTGGACGCCGCAGATCAGGTCCTCGCCCTGCACGTGACCGTCGGCGAGCAACGCGCCACGGTGGAGGCAACGGCCGTAGAGCACCGAGTGCTCCTCACCCTGACGGACGATGACGAGGTCGATGCCCTCGACCACGACCCCGACCGGATCGCGATCCGGGATCTCGCTCCACGTCGCGATCTTGACCATTTCCATCAGAGGTCTCCTTGCCGGGGTCGGTCCTGCGGGCGTGTTGTCTTCGGTCGGCGATGATCGTTGCACTTGCCGACGCGCCGTGCCCGGGCCGCTGCACGCGACGTACCCTCGACTCATGGCGACGAGCGACGGTCCGGTTGGGCCTTACCCGGATTCGGTCCAGACCGACGAGCAGCAGGTCGAGTACGACAAGCTGCGCCGCCGCGTCCTCTGGAAACTCCCGTACGGCCTGTACGTGGTCGGGACGACCGACGGCGCCGACCGTCGGAACGGCATGACCACGAACTGGGTGACCCAGATGAGCTTCGATCCGAAATGGATCGGGGTGGGCATCGAGCGGGCCGCGCTCACCCACGAGCTGATCGAGGCGGGTGGTTGCTTCAGCGTGTGCCTGATCGACCGGGAGGACCGCGCGATCGTGCGCAAGTTCACCAAGCCGGTCGAGGTCGACCTCGCGGCGCAGACCTTGAACGGATTCGCGTACCACGAGCGGGCGACCGGCGCACCGATCCTCTCCCAGTCGGTCGCGTTCCTCGACTGCGTGGTCCGTGACCGTCTGGAGGTCGGCAACCACACGTTCTTCGCCGGCGAGGTCGCCGACTCCGGCTTCCTCAAGGACGAGGACACCCCCGTCTTGAGGATGGAGGACACCCGCATGAACTACGGCGGGTGAGTGGTCCATCCAGTGGGACGGGTGGCCGACCGGAAGGGATGGAGGACACCCGCATGAACTACGGCGGGTGACATTTCGCGCTTCGGCGTCGGACAGCCGCCCGGACGCGGGTTGTGTGACGCCAGAGTGGGTCGGGTGGTGGGGTGAGAGATAGCCTCCGACCATGACTGACGCCGTGATTGGCCGGCAGGAAAGCCTGCCGAAGAAGTGGCTGTACGTGCTCGCCACCACCAACCCGCCGAAGGGCACCCTCGACCCGGTTTCCAAGTGGTTGTGGCTCACGCGCGCCGGCGTCCTACCGATGACGTTGGTGGCTGCGGGCCTCGGGGGTCTGCTGGCGGTCTTCCGTGACGCGAACGTCGACTGGACGCTCTTCGTCTTCGCGGCCGTCGGCATCGTGCTTGCGCACATGGCCAACAACATCATGAACGACCTGTTCGACCTCGAGGTCGGGACTGACACCGAGGACTACCCGCGCAACCTGTACTCGCCGCACCCCGTGATCTCGGGTGTCGTCAGCCGGGGCCGCCTCGCGGTCTACGCGCTCATCGTCAACGTGATGTGCCTCGGGATCATGATCTACCTGACCGCCGAGCGCGGCCCCGCGATCATCGGCTTCGCGCTCGGTGGCTTCCTGCTCTCGGCGGCCTACACCGCGCCTCCGATCCGGCTGAAGAAGCACGGCCTGGGTGAGCCGACCGTCGTCGCGGTGTGGGGCCCACTCATGGTGGGTGGCGTCTACTACGCGGCCACCGGGACGATTCCCGGCGCGGTCCTCCTCGCGTCGCTCCCGTACGCGGTCCTCTGCACCACGGTGCTCATGGGCAAGCACATCGACAAAGCGCCGTGGGACGGTCCGGCCGGCACCCACACCTTGCCCGTGATCCTCGGCGACGGTCCCGCCCGTCAGGTGACGCGAGGGATGTTCGTCGCGTTCTACGCGTTGGTCGCCGGTCTCGTGATCGCTCGGATCCTGCCGGTCGCAACGCTCCTGGTGTTCGCATCGATCCCACTGCTCGGTCGGGTCTGGAAGGTGTACGGCGAGCCGAAACCGGCCGAGTCGCCGATGCCCAACCCGGTCTGGCCCTTGTGGTTCGCGCCCCATTCGTTCCTGTTGACCCGCCGTGCGGGCGGCCTGCTGATCCTCGGGATGATCGCCGGTGCCATCCTCGGCTGGTAACCGCAGGGCCAGCGTTCCGTATACAGGCGGTACCGACGGACCGAATACCCGGCACCTGAGAGCATCCGGCAGTACGCTCAGATCTCTATGTCTCGGCGGATTCTGATCATTTCGGCGTCCATGGGCGCGGGTCACGACGGTGCCGCCCATGAACTCCGGAAGCGGCTCGAAGCGCAGGGCCACACGGTGCGCGTCATCGACTTCCTGCACTGCTGCCCGTTCGGCATCGGTTGGTTCATCAAGTGGAGCTACCTGGTGCAGCTCCGGGTCGCACCGTGGAGCTACGAACTCACGTACCGCTTCTGGTACAAGATGCCGTCCACCTGGACCTTCATCGTCCGGCTCGACACCTTCGTCGCCGGCAAACGCATCCGGCGGGCCATCACCGAGATGGACGCCGACGTCGTCGTCTCTACCTATCCGCTCTCGTCGCTCGTCCTCGGCAACATGCGCAAGAAGCGCTGGCTGAAGATCCCGGTGATGACGTACCTCACCGACTTCGCGGTCCATCCCCTCTGGGTGCACCCGCACGTCGACGTGCACCTCGCCACCAGCGAGTTCGCGGCCGCCACCGCACGCGAGCGCGGCGGTGAGGACGCCCGGGCCCCCGGGCCGCTCGTGGGGGAGAGATTCCGGGAGATCCCGCAGTCGGATCGTGCCGCAACCCGCGCCACGCTCGGCCTCACCGACGACCAGCGAGCGGTACTCGTGGTGGCCGGTTCGTGGGGTGTCGGCGACATCGTGGGGACCTACGACGCGATCTGCGCGGCCGGTGACTTCCACCCGGTCGTCGTGTGCGCGCGTGACGAGAAGTTGAAGAGCGAACTCGAGGCGCGCGGTCGCGGTTCGATCCTCGGCTGGACCAACGACATGCCCGGTCTCATGGCTGCCACCGATGTCATGGTCGAGAACGCCGGTGGCCTCACCGCCAACGAGGCCTTCGCCGTGGGCCTGCCCGTCGTCACGTTCCTGCCGATCGCCGGCCACGGCCGGGACAACGCCGAGGGCATGTCCGAGCTCGGGGTCACCCGGTACGCGCGGGACGGCGACGAACTCCGTGACGCGCTCACGGTGCTCAGCCGGCCCAGTCGCGAGCGTCAGGAGCAGATCGCCCGCGCCCACGACCTCTTCGTCGGTGACGCGACCGTCGACGTGCTGTCCGAGGCGACCCGGCGTGGGCGCGATGGCGTCGCTGAACCGGTGCAGATGCCGAAGTTGCCGCACCGTATGCGGGTGCTCACGTTCTCCGTGCTCGCCATGTACGGCCTGCTCACGCTGGGCGCGCAGGGTGTGAGCGCGTTCGGCGTTGGGGTGGCGGAAGCGCCGCGCACGGCGCACGATCGCGTGTTCCTCGGCGTCCGGCTCACCAAGGACGAAGTCGAGCAACCGGCGATCCAGTCCATGCTCGACCGGATGCACGCAACGGCGATCATCGACGGCGAGATGGTGCACGCGACGAACGACGCCGCGTTGCAGTCCCTCGTCGACCGCAACATCGATGTCGGCAACGGCGGTTGGGGTCAAGGCCGACCGTTCCGCCTGCTCCGCGCCGAGACCGACGTCGTCGCTTCCACCGATGCGATCAACAAGACGGTGACGGGCGCCAAGATCAGCGAGTTCGTGCCCGGGCGACGGTTCGACGCCTTCGACCAGATCTTCGCCCACCGCCGCGGTCAGCGGCTCGTGCGGCCCGACTACCTCATTCGGCCCACGTCGCTGCCACAAGCCCTCCGCGACCGGGCGGTGTACGTGCTCGATGGCCGCGGGAGCACGGCGAACGACACCCGCCTTGCGCTCCTGAACCTCGAACACCAGATCGCGGTGGAGAACTTCCACTCGTCACCGCTATCGGCCCTCCGATGAACACGCACGTCGCCCTGGTGGCGGGCGCGGCAGTCGGCGCGACGGCTGCGGTCGGGTTCGCAGTCCACTCGGCGCCGTCACTGATTGCGCTGTCTGCCGTGGGTCGACGGATCTCTCCCGGACTCGCGGGCGTCGGCCGGCCCGGCCATGTCGCGCTCACGTTCGACGACGGCCCCGATCCCGGGTCGACGCCGGAGTTCCTGGACGTGCTCGAGCGCCTCGGACTGCGGGCCACGTTCTTCATGCTCGGTGAGATGGCACGGCGCGCGCCGGGGCTCGCGGCCGAAGTGGCGGCGGCCGGGCACGAGGTCGGGGTCCACGGCGACACCCACCGCTCCCAGCTGCGGCTCGCGCCGCGCACGGTGGCCGACGACATCGCCCGCGCTCGCGACGCGGTGGCCGAGGCCACTGGCGTCGCGCCCGAATGGTTCCGTCCTCCCTACGGAACGCTGTCCCTCGGTGGTGTGCGGGGCGCTCGCCGCGCCGGTTTGCGGCCGGTGCTCTGGACGGCGTGGGGCCGTGATTGGCGGGCCGAGGCGACCGCCGACTCGGTCGTCGCCGATGTGCTCCACGGGTACGACGACGGTGGCACCGTGCTGCTGCACGACTCCGACTGCACGTCGGCCCCCGACTGTTGGCACTCGGCGTTGGGCGCACTGCCTCGTCTCGCCGAGCAATGGGAGGCGCGCACGCTGCGGGTCGGACCAGTCGGTGAGCACGGGATCGCCGTTCCCGAGCGCAGCGCTGCCTAACCCGTGGCGTTCATCTTCGCGCTGAGCGCGGGCCTCTGTTACGCCGTCGCGTCGGTACTCCAACACAAGGTGGCTGCCAGCGCGCCGGAACACATGGCCCTGCGGCCGAGCCTGATCATGGAGTTGATCCGTCATCCGATGTGGCTGTTCGGCATCGCGCTCGACATCGGCGCGTACTTCCTCGAAGCTGCCGCACTGTCGGTCGGTTCGATCGTCATGGTGCAGACCCTGCTCGTGAGTGGGCTCCTCTTCGCACTTCCACTCTCGGCGATCGGCCGGACCACGAAACCCGGCCGAAAGGAATGGATGGCTGCCGCTGCCGTCGCCGCCGGGATCGCCGTGTTCCTCGGCGTAGGCGAACCGATCGGCAAGTCGGGGACCGCGACCGGTGTCGAATGGGTCGTCGGATTCGGGTTCTGCGTGTCGGTCAGCATGTTCGCCGTGCTGGTCACGCGCGGCGCCCAACCGCACAACCGGGCGCTCGGCCTGGCGGTCGCGACCGGTGCCTGTTACGCGTGCACCGCCGCGCTGACGAAACAGGTCGTCGAGATCCTCGCCTATCACAGTGTGGCCGGGCTCTTCATGCGGTGGCCGGTGTACGCGCTGGCGGTGTTCTCGATCGCAGGACTGATCTTGAACCAGAGCGCGTTCAACGCCGGACATCTCGCCGCGTCGCTCCCGGCACTGGCGGTCACCAATCCGATCCTGTCCTCGATCCTCGGCGTGTACATCTTCGAGGAGCATCTGAAGGCACACGGTGTGTTGCAGTACGCCGTCGTCATCGGTGCGGTCGCGGTGATGTTGTTCGGAGTGATCCGGCTCGCTCAATCACCGTTCGTGTCCGGTGAGGACGAGACGCCCGGTCACCCGCCGTTGACCCCCGCGGGACCCTGATCGCAGCGCCGGTCAGGTCTGGAGGGGCTGGACCCGGCGCGCGATCGGCTCGAGTTCGGCGGTCCAGTCCGTGGGTTCGTGCAGCGGAACCAGTACCAGTTTCGAGAAGCCGACCGCGACGTACTCGCCGATGCGACGCTCGAGCGCGTCGAGGCTGCCGGGAACGAGATCGGTCGGGTCGACCTCGGGCGAACGGGTGGCGATGAGCTGCCGTACGGGTTCCGGAAGTGGGCCCGGCGAGTAGAGGATCATCGCCCCGAAATGTTCCGGGTCGATCGATCGCCCGTGTTCGGCGGCGGTCGCCTCGATGGCCGTCCGGCCGGCGGCGCACTCGGCCGGCATGGAGAAGGACGCCAGCCAGCCGTCCGCCAGTCGTCCGACGCGTCGGAGCTCGACGGGGCCGCGACCGCCGAGCCAGATGTCGGGCGGCTGTTGGACCGGGTGCGGGCGCACCTTCAGACCCTCGTAGTGGAACCGTGCTCCGGTGTGGTCCACCGCGTCCTCGGTCCAGAACCGCCGGAGCAGCGGCAAGGCTTCCTCGAAGTACGCGGCGCGGGCTTTGCGGTCGATCCCGAACGCCTGCTGTTCGGCGGGGTGGGCGATGCCGAGCCCGAACGCGGGCAGGAACCTTCCGTTGCTGAGGACGTCGAGCGTTGCGAGTTCCTTGGCGAGGAGCGCGGGATTGCGTCCGGGCAGCACCTGCACACTGGTGCCGAGCTTCAATCGGTCGGAGCGGCCTGCCGCGACCGCGAGTCCGATGATCGGGTCGGGCGCGTCGGCGGTGATGCGCTCCGAGAGCCAGAGCGAGTCGAAGTGCAGCGCGTCGAGCGCGTCGACCATCGCGCCGAAGTGGGCGGCGGTGAAGCCGCGCTGGGTTCCGAATCCGTATCCGACGCGTACCTTCATGGCGTGCCGGTCCTCTCGTGCGTCACGATGTCGGGTTGATCCAGTCGGCCACGACCTCGGCCGGGAACCCGGAATGGTCCCCGCGGACGGTGCCACCGGCGACCCGGTACGCGTGGTCGGTGCGGCCGATCCGGGTAGGACGATCCGCGGGCATGAGGTGGCAGGCTAGGCGGCTGTGACTGTCGCCGAACCGCCCTCGTCCCCGCTCACCGGCCTGCGCGTCCTGGAGCTCGGCTCGTTCATCGCCGGTCCGTTCGCCGGACAGCTCCTCGGCGATCTGGGTGCCGAGGTGGTCAAGGTCGAAGCGCCCGGCACCGGTGATCCGATGCGCGGTTGGGGGGTCACCGTCGACGGTCGTTCGCTCTGGTGGCCGGCGATCGCGCGCAACAAACAGTCGATCGCGATCGATCTGCGCACCGACGCCGGTCGCGGTCTCGTGCGCGACCTCGCGGCGCATTGCGATGTCATCGTCGAGAACTTCAAGCCGGGGACGCTCACCCGGTGGGGTCTGTCGTATCCGCTCCTCGCGTCGGCCAACCCGGGCCTGATCCTCACCCATGTCTCCGGATTCGGCCAGGACGGTCCGCGTGCCCACGAGCCCGGTTTCGGTGCAATCGGTGAGGCCATGGGTGGGATCCGTCACACGACCGGCGACCCCGATCGCCCACCGGCGCGGGCCGGCATCTCGCTCGGCGACGCCCTCGCCGCGTTGTTCGCGGTCATCGGCACGCTTGCGGCGGTGAACGAGCGGCACCGATCGGGTCGGGGTCAGGAGGTCGACGTCGCCATCTACGAGGCGGTGATGGCACTCATGGAGTCGACGGTTGCCGACTTCGAACTCGGCGGTGTGATCCGTGGCC
>JBBQXR010000124.1:0-8895 GCA_038209455.1 Acidimicrobiia bacterium | reverse complement strand
GGTCCACTGGGTCGAGCAACGGCTCCACCTCCGTCGCAGCATCGCCACGTTGGCGGTCTTCGTCGTCGGCATCCTCGCGTTCGCGGGTCTCGTCTACGCGTTCGCCCGACCCATCTACGACGCGTCGAACACCTTCACCGTCGACCTCCCGCGCATCATCCGCAATGCGGAGCACGGCAAGGGCCAAGTCGGTCGCTGGCTGAAGGACATCGGGGCCAAGCAGTGGGCCAGCGACAACCTGCCGAAGTTCCAGAAGCAACTGACCAACTCGAACGGCCTGGTGTCTGCGGCGGGCACCGTGGTCACGGGGACCATCGCCACCCTGACGATCCTCGTCCTGATCTTCCTGATGTTGCTCCAGGGCCCACGGATCGGGGCCTTCCTCATCGAGCTGTTCCCCCACGAACGGGCCAACCACCTGCGCCGGGTGGCATCCGACGCGGCGCGCGCGGTCACGGGGTACATGGCGGGCAATCTCTTGATTTCGTTGATCGCCGGCACGGCCATCTACATCTGGCTGCGGTCGTTGTTCATCCCGTTCGCGTTCGTACTCGCGTTGTGGGTCGCGTTCGCCGACATGATCCCGCTCGTCGGCGCGATCCTCGGCGCGGTCCCGGCGATCTTCGTGGCGCTCATCGATTCACCGGGTGCGGGGATCGCCACGATCATCTTCTTCGTCGTGTATCAGCTCTTCGAGAACCACGTGCTCCAGACCACGATCATGGCGAAGGCGGTACGGCTCAACCCGCTCGGTGTGTTGCTCGCCGTGCTCGTCGGGGTCGAGCTCGCGGGGCTCCTCGGCGCGCTGTTGGCCATCCCGGTCGCCGGCGCGCTCCAGGTGATCGCGCGCGACGTGTGGAACGACCGGCGCGCGGTGGTCGAGGAGGTGTTGAGTATCGGGACCGACGCCGGCCATCAGCTCGAACACATGGGCGACGACGTCATGGGTCGCGAGGAAGACGCCCCAACGGTCGAACGTACCGAGACCCCGGACGGGACTCCGCCCGAGGCTCCGGTCGCGGCCGACGCGGAGGATTCGGTGGGACGCGGTTCAGCTCGCCCGGCGCGTTCCTGACGCCGTCATCCGCAGGACCCTCGTCTCAGATCGGCCGGCCCGGAGCGGCGTCGGTGCGGGTGGGCCGCGCCCGCCAGTGGTGCGGGGTCGTCATCGGTGGATACCCGGCGGCCCGTCGCATCTCCTCGGTCTCCCCGCCCCAGTACCCGAACTCGCGGTGCTGGCGCGCCCAGCGTCGGCAGTCGTCGATCGCGGGGCACACCCGGCACACGTAACTCGCGCGGAGCTCGCGAAAGCGACGGTCCGGCGGCGTCTCGTGCGGACGGGGGTAGAACAGTTCGGCCCGACCCCGACAGGCTGCGACCGCGAACCAGTCCGGCAACGGAGATCGCGACCGATCCAGGATCGCGGGCTCGATCGGGCCCGGCGCCAGCGTGTCGGTATCAACGTCCGAGCGCGGGAGCGACTGGGTCATCGATCATCACCGTCCTTCCAGGATCGCCCGTTGCACTCGGGCCGGATTGAAATGGCCTTGTACCCCCACGCCTCGGCGGCCCAAACGCCCGATCGATCCGGATTCGCCCGGGACTCTGCGCCCGAAGGTTTCTCGGGGTACCCGGGCGGGTAGGTCGAGCAGATCCGGGCGACGCTCGGCGTACTGGGAGCAATGAGATGTTTCGACTCTTGGCGAGAGTGTTCGGTGTCCGCAGGGACCGTGAGTGGGAGGACGACTACGCGTCGGACCCTTTGGCGAACGATGACCCGGACGACTTCTGGGCCCCGGCCTGATGCCGCGACCGCTGATCCGGCACCCGTGACCGCAGAGGCGACCGACCACTCCGACCGCAGTGACGTTGCCGGTCCCGCTCACGCGCCGGTGGCCGAGGATGCGGAGATCGTGCGCGTGCACGGCCCGGTCATGCGGACCTCCCAGGCCTTGACCCGGGGGTTCGGATCGCCGTGGGCGGTGTTCGGGCTCGCGATCGGGACGGTCGCCTGGTTGGTGGCCGGGACCGCAACCGGATATCCACGTTCGTGGGAGTTGGTGGCGACGGTCGGTCTGCCGATCCTCGCGCTCCTCGCGTTGTTCGTCGTCCAGCACACCCAGAACCACAACGGCCGTGCGTTGCAACTCAAGCTCGATGAACTGCTGCGCGCACTCGAGACGGCCGACAGTCGACTCGTGGCCGTCGAGGATGTCGACGAGCAGGGACTCCACGAGCTTCGTGCCACCTACCGCAACGACCTCGATCCGCCGGACGAGGTTGGCGACGCCGTCGCCGTGTCCGACCTTCCGGCCGAACCGGCGACCCACGGGGCTCGCGTCCGGGCGGGTTTCCGAGGTTCGGCGAACGGGTAATCAGCTGGGGAGACACCCCCGCACTCGAGCACAGGAGCATCGAAATGGAAGGCAAGATGGACGAGGCCAAGGGCAAGCTGAAGCAGGCCGCCGGCGATCTCACCGACAACTCGGACCTCAAGCGTGAAGGCAAGGCCGACGAGGCCGCCGGGAAGGTCAAGCAGAAGGTCGAAGACGCCAAGGACTGGGTCGAGGACAAGATCGACGGCGCTCGGAAGTAACTGCGCCACCAGGAGTCACGTGTAGCGAAGCCGCCGGTCCTCCGGGATCGGCGGCTTCGTCGCGTCCCGTGGTTGCGGGTCGGGCGAACCCGCGTCGGCTATTGCTCGTCGACGGGAAGGCTGAACCAGACCGTCTTGCCGCCGGCCGCGTCGTCGTTATCGCAGCCCCACGCGCCGGCGACCGCGGCGACGATCGCCAGGCCGCGTCCGCTGGAATCGTCGGGCATGGCGGTGCGTTGACGCGGGGCGAGCGGGCTGGCGTCGGCGACCTCGAAGCGCATGGCTGCGCCGTCATTTCGCGCGGTGACCTCGACCGGACCCGATCCGTGGACCACGGCGTTGGTGACGAGTTCGCTCAGGGCGAGTGCGCCGAGTTCACGATGTTCGGAGGAGAGACCGATCTCGTCCGCGACCCGTACGAAGAACCGTCGGGCCTCCCGCACGCTGCGCGGTGAGGACTCGAGACTGATCTGAAAAATGCGATCTCGGCTCATGTCGGGAAAGCTCTCATCGTGGCGTCGGACTCAGGTGCCCCTGTACCCCCGATCCGAAACGTTGGCGTCATCCTTGACCCCTTTCCTCCGCGCCGACATCGTCGACATCCTCATGGTCTGCGTTGGACGCGCGGAGTTTGGCGAGACTGCGGGTGATCAGGCGGGACACGTGCATCTGGCTCACGCCGATCGTCTCGGCGATCTCGTTCTGGGTCATGTCCTCGAAGTAGCGCAGGAGCAGGATCCGGCGATCGCGTTCGGGGAGTTCCTCGAGCATCGCATTGAGCGCGATCCGAGACTCGGCCCGCTCCAGATCGGGGTCCGTCGCGCCCACTCGGTCGGCGGTCGTCCCGCCGAGTCCCGGTGTCCGGGGCGGCGCGTCGAGCGAGCGGAGCCGGTACATGTCGGCGATCTCGAGCGCCTCGAGCACGGACTCCTCCGTGGTGTCCATGTCCGCCGCGATTTCACGGATCGTCGGCGGCCGGCCCAGCTCGTGGCCGAGCCGGTTCGCAACGCCATCGAGTTGTAGGTGCATCTCCTGGAGGCGTCGCGGGACCTTGATGGCCCAGCCGAGGTCGCGGAAATGGCGGCGGAGTTCGCCGCGCACCGTGGGGATCGCGAACGCGCCGAACGGCGTCCCACGGCCGGGCTCGAAGCGTTCGACCGCCTTCAGGAGACCGACGAGCGCCACCTGTCGCAGATCGTCGAAGGACTCACCGCGCCGGAGATAGCGACGCGCCAGGCTCTCGGCGAGGGGGATGTGACGCTCGATGAGCTGGTTGCGAAGCTCGCGTGACCCGGTGCGGCGGAACTCCGCGAACAGCTCGAGGGTCTCGGGGTCCGCAGCCGCGAAGGGTCCGGGCGTCGGGGGCGGTCGAGGATCGGCGCGGCGCGTGTGTCCGCCTTCGAGATCGGGACGATCCATGGAGCGGGTGTACCCACCGGACACGCGAGGCAACCGGTCGAGTTTCGGTTCGCGTCGGAGATCGGATCGTGCGACGCCGCGACTTGAGGGCGCATCCGACGCCGCCGCCATGCTCGCCGCATTCGCACGGACGTGCCCCGAACGCGGGGCCGCCGATACGCTCACCCGAAATTGCGCGCCCGAGAGCACCCGGGCGCGGTCGAGGTGCTCCCGGCGCTGAAAGTTCGTGCAACAACCATGCTTCTCGCGGTTTATCGTCACCCGACCCGGGGTAAGGCGGCCGGGTGAACCGGGTCTGGGCAATGGCAGGTGAGCGTTGAGAGGATCGGGTTCCCCGTCGTCGGAACCGGCGCCCAGCCGGGAGACCGACATTGCGACGGTGGCCGACCTCGGCCGGTTGGCGCTGAGCGGCGTCGATGCGACCGACCTCTTCGCCCGCGCGATCCGAGACGTAGCGTTGTTGCTCGACGCACCGCAGGTCGGCGTGTTCGCACTCGACGTCGACGATCGACTCCGGCTGATCGCGGGTCGCGGGCTGGCCGATGACACGGTGATCGACGCCGATGCGCCGGTCATCGAAGCCGAGTCGATCCGGCGGGTCGAACCGCTCCTCGAACATGCCGACGCGGATGGTCCCGGAGTCGTGACCGGAGCGATGCCGAGTGGACCGGTCGTCCGGGCCGCCCTCACGGCGATCATCCGGCTGCCCGGCCGACCGTTCGGGCTGATCGCTGCGTATTCGGACACCGGTCGCGTGTTCTCGGATGACGACGTCCTCGTGCTCCGCAGTGTGGCGAACATCCTCGGCGCCGCGATCGCACGCGCGCGCGTCGAGGACGAACTCCGCGAGCGCGACGTCGAGAGCCGCCTGGCCTTCGCGGCTTCGGGGATGGGGGTCTGGCACTGGCGCCCCGACACCAGTGAGGTGCGGTGGTCCCCGGAGCTCGAATCGCTCTTCGGAGTGGAGCCCGGAGCGTTCGCCGGCACGTTCGACGCGTTCGTCTCGGTGATCCACCCCGACGACCGCGACCTCACTCGTCGGATCATCGAAACGGCCACCGCAACCGAACGCGATTTCACCCTGGAACACCGCATCGTCCGCGCGGATGGGTCCATTCGGTGGGTAGAGGGTCGCGGGTCGCCGGTGCGCGATGCGGCGGGACTTCTGGTGCAATGGATCGGCGTCGCGATCGACATCACGGCCCGGGTGGAGGCGGACGAACGTAACCAGGCCCGCGAGATCGAGTCACGGCTCGCGTTCACCGCGGCGCACATGGGGTCATGGCGATGGAACAGCGTCCGCCGTGAAGGAGTGTGGTCGCCCGAACTCGAAGCGCTGGTCGGACTCGCGCCCGGGAGTTACGACGGCACGTGGGAAGGGTTCGTCGCGCCGATCCTCGTCGAGGACCATCCGCTGTTGATCAAAGCGGTCAGCACCGCCGATCGCGGTGACGGCGAGTTCTCGGTGCGCTATCGCGTCGCCCACACCGACGGTTCGATCCGCTGGGTCGAGACCCGGGGTCGTCGGGTTGCGCCCGGCGACTGGATCGGGGTCACGCTCGACGTCACCGAGTTGACCAGCGCCGAGCACGCTCGGCGCGAAAGTGAGGCGGTCCTGCGGGCGACGTCCGACAGTGCGCCGGTCGGGCTCGCGATCGTGGATCCCGACCTCGCGTTCGTCTGGGTGAACGAGGAGCTCGCCGAGATCGACGGCACGCCGGTCGACGAGCACGTTGGCCGCGCGGTGCTAGACGTGCTGCCGGCGCTCGGCCCGGCCATCGCCGAGAACCTTCGGGCCACACTGGCGCACGGCGAACGGATCCTGAGTGTGCCGTTGGAGGGTGAGACCGTCGCCCACCCCGGGGTGGACCGGACGTTCGAGCACAGCTGTTATCCCGTGCGCGCCGAGTCGGGTGGCGTCATCGGGGTCGGCATGGTGGTCGTCGAGACGACCGTTCGACGCGAGGCGGAGCGCGAGCTCGAGGATGCCCACGCCCGGCTCGAGGAGACCGTGGCGCGTCTCGATGCCCTGCTGGAGCACGGTCCGTTCGGGTTCGCGTTCTTCGATCTCGACGACGCCGCCGTCGGGTTGAACCAGCGCTTCGCGGAGATGACGGGCCGGCCGGTCGAGGAGTCGCTCGAGCGCCGAATCGACGAGTTGGTCCCTGGGATCGCCGAGGCCGAGTCCGATGCCGGAGGAGCCGGAATCGCGGGCCGTTCGGTCGAGGTCGGTGGTGTGAACTCGGCCGTGACCGGCGCCGAACGGCACTGGCTCGTGGGTCGCTACCCGGTCCGGTCGGGGACCGGTCGGCCGCTCGGTTCCGGTGTCGTCGCGGTCGACATCACCGAGCAGAAGCTCCGCGAACGCGCCGCGCTGCTCACCGGTGTGGCCAACGCGATGCTGGCCGAGAGCGGCCCGATGCAGGACTGGGACCGGGTGACCCGGGTGGCGGTCCCCGAGTTCGCCGACTTCTGTGTGCTCTACATCTCACCGCGTGCCGGCTTGCCCCGCCGGTTCGCCGCGGCCCATGTCGACCCCCACAAGCAGGAGTTGCTCGTGCGCGCGGAGCGGCGCTGGCCGACCGATGTCGCCCAGATCCGTGCGGCCATCCCGGGCACCGAGCCCATGCTGGTCGCCGAGGTCGATGCCCCCCGGCGCGTGGCGTTCCTGTCGAGCGACGATCCGGAGGAACGCACCTTCACCGAAACTCAGGGGGCGCGCTCGGTCATCCTCGTCCCGCTCCAGCGCGGCGACCGCGACCTCGGCGTCGCGGTGTTCGCCTGCACCGAGGAGTCGGGTCGGCGTTACAACGAGGGTGACGTCGAACTCGCCCGCCAGCTTGGGCAACGGTTCGAGCAACTCATCGAGAACGCCTACCTCGAGCACGATGCCGAACGGGCTCGGGCCCGGCTCAGCGTGCTCGCCGGCATCAGCGACATCCTCGCCGTCGAGCTCGACTCGCAGGCGCGACTCGATGCCATCGTGCAGGTGGTGCTGCCGATCGTGGCCGATGCCTGCGCCATCTACCGCCCGATCGACGACGGTCGAGCAGTCCGGCTCGCCGCGTTCGCCAGCACCGACGCCGATGCCGTCGACTACTACGACCTCGACGATCGACCGACGGTGCACCTGATCGACAGCCCGGCGCCGCCGGCAGTCGTGATGCGCACGGGCGAGCCACTCCTGCTGGAGCAGGTGCCGGAGGACGTGCTCTCCAGCCTGGACGAACCCGACGCGCAGCGACGGGCGCGCGCCGCCGAGGTGCAGTCCCTGGTCGTCGCGCCGCTCCCGGGTCCCGACGGACTGCTCGGGGTGATCGCCTTCGGTCTGCGCGGGACCGAACGTCATTACGAGACCGAGGACCTCGTCCTCGCCGGTGAGATCGCGCGCCGCGTCGCACCCGCGATCGACAATGCGCTTCGATTCGAGCGGCAGTACGCGACGGCGTCGGCACTCCAGCTCGCACTCCTCCCGGACCGGCTCGACGCGGTCCCGGGGATGGAGATCGCGGCCCGCTATCTGCCGGGCGCGGTCGACGTCCAAGTAGGTGGCGACTGGTACGACGCGGTGGAACTCCCGGGTGGATCGCTGCTCGTCGCGATCGGCGACGTCGTCGGCCACGGCATCTCCGCCGCGACCTGGATGGGCAACCTGCGGACGCTGGTGCGGTACTGCGCATTCGACGGGCAGGACCCGGCGCCGCTCCTCGCCCGGCTGAACAGCTACTGCATGGCCTCGGTCGGCGCCGACATGGCGACCGTGCTCGTCGGTGTGATCGATCCGTTGACCGGGGTCGCGCGCCTCGCCAGTGCCGGCCATCCGCCGCCGTTGGTGCAACGCGCCGACGGATCGGTCCACGTGGTGTGGGAGGGGCGGGGTCCACCACTCGGTGCGACGACCGCGGCGCAGTTCGAGTCGGTCGACATCGTCGTCGGACCGGGGGACACGATGGTCTTCTACACCGACGGGCTGGTCGAGCGCCGTGGCGAACCGTTCGACGCGGGTCTCGACCGGCTCGCCGCCTCGGCCACGGCCGGACGCACCGAACCCCAGACCCTGGAAGAGTTCGCGGACTGGCTGATCGAGGATGCGCTCGGTGGCCGTCCGGCGTCGGACGATGTCGCCCTGCTCGTCGTGCGGCCGGACTCACCGAGTGACGACCTGCGGATGGAGTTGCGCACCGACGCCACCGAACTGGCCCGACTCCGCCGAGTCGCCGGCGCGTGGCTCCGTGCGCGCGGCGCGACCACCGATCAGATCGCCGAGTTGCTGCTGGCGTTGAACGAGGTGGCTGCCAATGCGATCGAGCACGCGTATGGTCCGGGGGATGGAGCATTCTCGGTGGCAGGGACGATGAGCGGCCGCTCGGTCACCCTGCTCGTCACCGACTCGGGGCACTGGCGGGAGCGCCCACGACCGACCGGGCGCGGGCGGGGCCTCGGGATCGCCCGCCAGTTGGTCGACGACCTGCAGATCGACTCCACCGACTCCGGTACGACTGTTCGGTTGCGCCGTGACCTCTCGGGGGAACCATGACCGTGATGGCCCAGATCGAGGTGCAACGGACCGGTGCCGTGGTGGTCGTACGACTGGTCGGCGAGGTGGACCTGTCGAACGTCGACGTCGTGCGGACCGAACTGCTGGAGCCGGTCGGGCACGAGACCGAGTCCCTCATCATCGACCTGCGTGACACGCAGTATCTCGACAGCACCGGCATCCGGATGCTCTTCGACATCGCCGTGCGACTGCACGCCCGACGCCAGCACCTTCGACTCGTGGTCTCGGACGAGACCATTGTTCGGCGCGTGTTGGTCCTCACGAAGCTCGATCAGTCCGTACCCATCGACCGCTCCGTGGACGCGGCGCTGGCGGCATGCGA
>JBBQXR010000123.1:0-8905 GCA_038209455.1 Acidimicrobiia bacterium | reverse complement strand
CACCTCGTCGGTGGACCCGGCGAAGGAGCACGAGATCCGCGGTGCCCTGCTCGAGGTGATGCACGGGCGGACCACGCTGATCATCGCCCACCGCCCGGCCACGATCGCGCTGGCCGACCGTGTCGTGTTGCTCGGTGACGGCTGCGTGGTGGCCACCGGTACGCACGAGGAACTGCTCCAGACGTCCGCGGCGTACCGGACGGTGCTCGCCTCAGCGGCGCGGTCGACTGCGGAGCCTCTCGCTCCGACCCCGGGATCGGGTCCGGCGCCGGAGGATTCGCCGTGAGAGGCGGCGGCATGGTGAACACCAACGCCATCGACGACGACAGCAAACTCGACCGCGCCGCTGCCAACCAGGTGCTCCGCCGTCTGGGGGCGTTGCTCCGTCCCTACCGAGCGCAGATCATCATCGCCACGATCGTGCTCGTCGGCCAGACCGCATGCCTCCTCGCGGGGCCGGCCCTGGTGCGCGCCGGAGTGGACCAGGGGTTGCTGGCCAAGGACGGCGACGCGCTCAATCGCATCGCGATCACGTACCTGCTGGTGGCGATCGCCGGACTGGCCCTCGGTCGCTCGGTGATCTGGTTGGTGAGTCGCACCGGCGAGCGGTTCCTCCGCTCGTTGCGTGAGCGGGTGTTCCGTCACCTCATGGCGCTCTCGCTCGACTTCTACGACCGCGAGAAGACCGGCCGCCTGGTGGCCCGCATGACCTCCGACATCGATGCACTCCAGGAACTCATCAGCCAGGGCCTGGTGTTGTTCGTCCAGAACTTCCTGATCTTCGTCGGCGCGATCGCGGTGGTGATCGTGTTGAGTTGGCAGCTGAGTCTCGGCGTGCTCATCATCGTCCCACCCGTGGTCTTCGCGAGCCGGTGGTTCCGGCGCCGTTCTAACGCCGCCTACCTCGAGGTGCGCGAGCGGATCGGCGAGAACCTCTCGACCCTCCAGGAGGGGCTCGAAGGCGTTCGGGTCGTGCAGGCGTTCGGTCGCGAGCGCGGTTGGATCCGCCGGTTCCGTACGACCAACGAGAACCAGTACGAGGCCAACCTCGAGACGGTGCGCATCTCGGCGAAGTACTTCCCGTTCGTCGAGTTCACCGGTGTGATCGGTATCGCGGTGATCGTCGGCCTCGGCGGGCTGCTGGTGGATCACTCGGTCGTCACGGTGGGGACCGTGCTCGCGTTCGTGCTCTACCTCAACAACCTGTTCGAGCCGATCCAGCAGTTGAGCCAGCTCTACAACACGGTGCAGTCGTCGGGCGCGGCCTTGTTCAAGCTGTTCTCGCTCCTCGACATCGACGTCTCGATCCGGGAGAAGCCGGGTGCCGTCGATCTCCCGGCCGAGGGTGCACTGGTGGTCGACGCGGTCGCGTTCGCTTACGGCGGTGACGCGCCGGATACCGACGGCGTGATCACGCCGCGCGGTCCCGAGGTCCTGCGCGGCGTGTCGATCGCGGTTGCGCCGGGCGAGCGAGTGGCGCTCGTCGGTCCCACGGGTGCCGGCAAGTCGACGCTGGCCAAACTGATGGCCCGGTTCTACGACCCGCGGGAAGGCACCATCAGCTACGGAGGCGTCGACCTGCGCGACGCGACGCTCGCGAGCCTCCGTCACACGATCGTCGTCGTCCCGCAGGAAGGGTTTCTCTTCGCCGGCACCATCCGCGACAACGTGCGGGTGGGTCGGGATGGCGCGACCGATGCCGAGGTCGACGACGCGATCGCCGCGCTCGGGCTCACCGAAACCTTTGTGTCCTTCCCCGAAGGCATCGACACCGAGGTTCGCGAGCGGGGATCGCGCCTCTCGGCGGGGGAGAAGCAGCTGGTCTCGCTGGCCCGCGCCGCGCTCGCCGACCCAGCCGTGCTCGTCCTCGACGAGGCGACCTCGAACCTCGACCCGGGTACCGAGCACGCGGTGGAACGTGCGCTCGATCGACTCACCAACGGCCGGACCGTGGTGGTCGTCGCCCACCGCCTCTCCACCGCGGCCCGCTGCGACCGGATCGCGGTCATCGACCAGGGTGGCCTGCTGGAAATGGGCACCCACGACGAGTTGCTGGCGCGGCGAGGTCGATACGCGGGGATGTACGCGGCCTGGGACTCGACTCCGATGGACCGGATCGCGTAGCGCGGTCGAGGAACTCCGGCGGCGCGGGACCGATCAGCTGACCATGAACTCGCGGATGGTCGCGAACGCCTGATCGGGCTGGTCGCGCCAGACACCGTGACCGCAATCGGCGAAGCGCTCGAAGATGGCGTGGGGGATGCCGGCCGCGATGATCTCGGCGCCGGTCACCGGGCAGACCGGATCATCCTCGCCGGAGAGGAGGAGGACCGGGTCCACGACCTGGTCGAGGCGGGCGACGAGATCGAAGCTGCGCTGCTCGCCCCGACCCCATTGCTCGAACAGGTCGTAGTTCGCCACCTCGAGTTGGCGGTGCATACGGTCCCGCGCGTCCGGCGCCGTGGAGCGGCCGTACAGCGGCATGCAGAGGTCGAAGTACCGCTTCATCGAGCCCGGGGTCGGGAGCGCCCAGAAGTCGGCCGCCGCGTCGCGGGCTTCGACGCCTCCGAGTCGTTCGAAGACCGGCAGCATCAGCGCCGGATCCGAACGAGCGGTGGTCGAGTCGAGGATCACCCGGTCGGCATGGCCAGGATGGTCGACGAGGTACTGCAACGCAACCATGCCGCCGAACGAGACGCCGTAGACGATCGGATCGACGATCTCGAGCGCATCACACAACGCGACGAGGTCGGCGGCCCACTGTGCGAGGTTCCAGGTCGACGGGTCACTGCGGTCGCTCCGGCCCTGACCCCGATGGTCGTAGTACACGACCTGGGCGAGGTCGGTCATCTGCGACCACTGCGGCTTGAAGCCCGAGTGGTCGAAACCCGGGCCGCCGTGCAACACGATCAGCGTGGGGCGGGCCCGCATCGTCGGACCGTCGGGCACGAGGCCGAGGCCTTCGATGTCGACGAACAGCCGGCAGTCACCGATCGAGACGCGCATGGCGGCGACGGTAGCGCTCTCCTGGCGCGGACCTCCCGTAGCCTGCGGTCGATGGACGAGCTTGCGGGACGGACGGCCGTGGTCACGGGGGCGGGGAGCGGCATCGGGCAGGCGCTGGCCCACGCGTTCGCTGCTGTCGGGATGCGCGTCGCGATCGCCGACATCGAGGTGGCGGCGCTGGCCACCACCGAGGCAGAACTGCGTGCGAGTGGTGCCGAGGTCGTCGCCGCCAGCGTCGACGTCGCGGACCCGAAGTCGGTCCAGGCGTTCGCTCGTCTCGTGGACGACGAACTCGACGGTGCCGACGTGCTCTGCAACAACGCCGGAGTCTTCGCGGGCGGACTCAGCTGGGAGCGGCCCGTGGCCGATTTCGAGTGGGTGATGGGCGTCAACTTCTACGGGATGCTCCACGGGATCCAGGCGTTCGTGCCGGGGATGATCGAGCGCGGCCGTCCTGGTCACATCGTGAACACGGTCTCCGCGGCCGGAATCTTCCCGTCCGCGTTCTCGGCGCCGTACACCGCTTCGAAGTTCGCGGCGCTCGCGCTCACCGAATGTCTTGCCAGTGAGTTGGCTGCGGTCGGCGCCCCGATCGGAGTCACTGCGCTGTGTCCGGGTGCGGTGAAGACGGGGATCGGTTCGTCGACGCGCAACCGGGCCACGACGACCGCGCCCGATCCGGCATCCGAGTTCGTCGACCGCATGCTCGTCGAGAACACCGACCGGGGGATGGCTCCCAGGGGAGTGGCCGAGATGGTGGTGGCCGCCGTGCGTTCGGGTCGGTACCTGCAACTCACCGGCGACGGTTACGCGACCGCACTGCAGACGCGGGCCGACGAGTTGCTCGGCGGCGGATTGCCGTCCCTGCCGCACTTCGACTGACAGTCTTCCGCGGGAGGTCAGTCGAACTCGGTGACCGGGTCGAGTCGGTGGGCGAAGCGGCGCAAGGTCGCGAGGACCGCCCGTCCGGTGAGCAGGATGAGGATCAGGGTGGGTAGCGCGCGCGCCGCGTCGTTGGCGAACGAGGTCGCCACGTAGAACGACCAGTAGTGCCGCAGTGTGGTGCCGAGGCCGGAGCCCGGAACCCACGAGAGGTCGCCGCCGTCGCGCTGGTAGGGCCAGAACCAGAAGTTCATGACCGCGCCGAAGAGGAAACCCCAGACCCAACCGAACGCGCCCAATGCGAGCACCTCGACCCGCGGCGACCAGCGACGGGTGATCTGACCGAACCAGCCCGCGGTGGCCCCCAACCACGCGAGCGCGAGCATCTGGTACGGCAACCACGGTCCGATCCCACCGGTGATCACCGCCGAGACCGCCATGGCGCTGAGGCCGAGCAACATGCCGAAGCGGGGCCCGAACGCGACCCCGGCGAGGACGACGAAGAAGTAGAAGGCGTTGTTGCCGAGCGGGAGCGCGACGAGTCGCAACAGTCCTTCGGATGCCGCGAGCACTCCGAGCACGGCGACCGTCATCGCGGTCATGGACCCGCGCCGCACCTCGACGAGGAGCGCGGTGAGGGCCAGCGCTCCGACGACCCCGGCCACGAGTGGTGCGTCGCCTGAATGGGCCTGGTCCGGGAGCGCGGAACTCGGGAGCCAGAACGGATAGAGGAATGCGGCGATGCCGATGACCGTCACCAGGGTGTAGATCGCGACCGGTTGCACCCGCGTGACCCAAGACGTCGCCCGGGGTGGGTGGGCTGCGGTCGTGATCGCGCTCACTGTTCGACCCCCGCGGCAAGGGCGGCGGACGCGACCTGCTCGACGGTGAGGAAGCCGGGCAGCACCTTGGCGATCTGAGGTGCGAACAGGGAATCGGCGAGCACGGTCGCAGCCGCTCCGGAGGCCACGACCTCACCGTCGCCGAGCACGACCGCCTCGCTCGCACACCGGGCCGCGAGTTCGACGTCGTGGGTGGCGAGGACGACCGCGCCACCGCTGGCCGCGTGGGTCGCGATCGCCCGTTCGAGTGCGTGACGGGAGGCCGCGTCCATCCCGCGCGTCGGTTCGTCGAGCAGGAGCACGGGGGCGCCACCCACCGCGACCGCGGCGATGGCGACCCGCTGGCGCTCGCCGCCGGAGAGGGACCGCGGGTGGCGATCGGCGAGGGGGGTGAGGCCGAGCGTGTCGAGCCAGCGGTCGACCGCACCCGGTTCGCGCCGGCCGAGGAGGCGGAGGGTCTCGGCGATCTCGTCGCGCACGGTCGCGCGGAACAGCAGGCTCGACGGGTCCTGGGGGACGTACGCCCGGCCCGAGGTTCCGTCGACCGTGCCGCGCCGGGCCGGGATCAGGCCCGCGATGCAGCGCAGCAGCGTGCTCTTCCCCGAACCGTTCCGGCCGAGCAGCGCGATGACCGCGCCGGCCCGGATGTCGACCGAGACGTCGTGGAGGACCGGCGTGTCGCCGAGATGGACGTCCAGACCACGGGCGTGGATCAGGCTGGCACCGGGAGCGGATGGAGCCGTGGCCGGAGGTCGGGGCACCTCGACAGCGCGGGCGCGGCGGCGGGCGTCGCGCACGGTCAGCGGTGGCGGGTTCCAGCCGAGCAGGTGCCCGAGGCGCGTGACCGGCGGCGCGCCGGGATACTCGGCGAGGACGAACTCGGGTGCCGCGGGTGCGCCGACGAGTCGGCCCGCGGCCATGAGGACCGTCGCATCGGCGATCGGCGCGGCGCGTTCGAGGCGGTGCTCGGCCAGGACGATGGTGGTGCCGAGGTCGGCGTTCAGCCGGGCGACCGCGGCGAGCACATCTTCCGCGCCCTGCGGGTCGAGTTGGCTGGTGGGCTCGTCGAGCACGAGCACCGAGGGTGTGGTCACGAGCGCGCCCGCGATCGCGCACCGTTGCCGTTCGCCGCCCGAGAGCGTGGTCGGGTTGCGGTCACGGAGATGGGCGACGCCAAGCGCGTCCATCACTTCTTCGACCCGACGGCGCATCCCGACCGGATCCCCGCCCAGGTTCTCGAGGCCGAACGCGATGTCGGACTCGACCCGGTCGACCACGAACTGGGCCTCGGGGTCCTGGTGGACGAAGCCGACGACGTCGGCCAACTCGCGCGGTGGATGGTCACGCGTGCTGCGACCGGCGACGGTCACCACACCGCGGAAGCGACCGCCCGAGGTGTGGGGGACGAGTCCGTTCGCAGCGCGGAGCAGGGTGCTCTTGCCTGAGCCCGAGGAACCCACCACCAACAGGATGTCGCCCGGCGGGATCGCGAGATCGATGTCGGCGAGCGCGGTCGGCCCGTCCGGGTACCCGAACGAAACGCCCTCGTACTCGAGGCCGCCGGTCATGACGCGACCGGTTCCATCGCCCGTGCGGCCGTCTCGGCGCGCGCGAGCGCGGTGCCGGGCGTGCGGCGGGCGAGCGGCGCGAGGAGGGGGAGGAGGGCGAGCGCGACGATCGGGTCGAAGCGGGGCCAGGCCACCGGGTCGGCGTACCAGGCCAGCGTGTGGTTGCCGGTCGCGGTGAGGATCGCGAGTGCGAGCGGGCTGAGCGCAACGACGGCGATCAGCAGCCAGTCGGCACCCTGGAGGTGCCGGCGGCGGTACGTGCGGCGATGTACGCCGAGCGAACTGCGCCAGACGCCGATGACCAGCGCCGCGGTGCCGACGCCTCCGCAGATCAACGCGGTCGTGGTGCCGTTACCGATCAGCGCGAGGAATCCGATACCGAACGCGACCAGCGCGAAGAGCACGCACCACCCCGCCTCGACGTCGGCGCGAGCAGGCCCGCGGATCCCGAAGCCGCGCGAGTCCATGGACTCCGCGAGCGACACCGCGCGTTCCATGCCGCGTTCGAGGACCGGGAGTATCGAACGCAGGATCCGGCCCCGGCGTACGGCGTGTCCACCAGTGCGCGCGCGGTCGGCTTCGCGCACTGCGCGCATCGAGTCGATGGTGGCGGGGATGTACGCCAGGGCAACAGTGACGACCACGCCCAACTCGTAGAAGGAACGCGGCGTCGACTGCACCAACTCGTAGTGCGACCAGATCGTGTTGACCGCGCCGAAGACCGCCATCACGCCGATGACCGTGAACGCGACCGCCGCGGCCTGCAGCACGATGTCGCTCTCGACGGTCCCGCCGACGGTGAACCCACCGAGCACGTCGGGCATCGTCGCGTGGGGCACGGTGAAGAGGACGTGCAGACCGTTGTGCGTCGTGAATGCCGCGATCGCGACCCGGAAGACGCCGAAGACGACGCCGAGTCCCACCAGGATCGGGAACGCCTGACGGTACGGGCCGTCGGGTGCGTGGGCCTCCACCATCACCCACGCGATGCCCACCACGAGCGCGACGTAGACCGGACTCGGCGCGAGTTGTACGGCCCCCGCGGCCGCGATCGCCCACGCGAGCCAGGCGACCGAATGCCAGGGTCGGGGCGTTGCCGCGGGGTGATGCATTCCCCTAGGGTGCCCGCTCGAACGTGGTCATGCCCAACCCCGGATGGTGGGCGTGGCCCGTCGGCCTCGGAATCTCGAGGTCGACAGGTGGAGGAAGCCGGTGCAAGACCGGCGCTGACCCGCAACTGTGAGCGGTCCCGGATCGTTGATCCGAGGTCGTGAGCCAGGACCACCGCCACGTTCCGCCGATTCCGTCGGCGATCCGCACCACTCGATTGAACGGTCTTCGTGGAACGAGACCGGCGGAGGTTCCATGGCTCGGATTCGGGCATTGCTCACGGTCGGGACGCTGATCGCGGCCGCTTCGTTGGGTGGTGTCGCCGCCGCGTCCACCGCCGCCGGAGCCGACGGCGCGCACCGAGCCCTGGTGATCGTCGACACCGGTGGGTCCACCTACCAGCGGGTCGTCACGTTCGATACCGATTCGATCACCGGAATGCAGGCGTTGTCGCTCGCCGGCGCGAACCCGGTCGTCTACACGTACGCGGGCCAGGGCGGCGCCGTATGCAGATTGTTCGGCACCGGTCGTGACGCCGGTCCCAACTGCCTGGGTGGCGGTGATGGCGACAACCGGTACTGGGCGTACTTCCGCGCCGCGAGTGGCACGTCGACGTTCGCGTATTCGCGTGGCGGGGCCGGGTCCGCCGCCGTCCACCACGGCGATGTCGAGGGTTGGAACGTCGGGACGGGTGACGCGCCGGCAAGGTCGGCGGTCCCGTCGGCGACGACCACGACCACAACAGCACCCCTCGTGAGCCCGGGTGGCGGATCAGGTCCGGCGGTGGCTTCTTCGGTCCCGGTCGGATCGGGAGGACCGCCCGTGGGCGCGACCCCGGAGCAGATCGCCGCGTTCTGGGCCGCGGCCGCCGCCGGTACGACCACGACGACGACCTCATCGACAGCGCCCGCCACCCACCTCCGGGGTGCGTTCACGCGGCGTGCCGCGGGGGGATCGGGGCGGGTCGCCGCGTCGCGCAACGCGCTGCCGGCCGACTCGGGCGACGGATCGGGCTCGGGATCGACAGGATGGGGATCGATCGTGGGGTTCGCAGCCGCGGCCGCCGCGATCGTGGGGATCGGCCTGTACCTGCGGCGATTGCGCTCCCGCCCGATACCGTAGGCCCATGCCACCCCGGCGTCGGCCGACGTCAACCTCCAACTTTGGCGCGGGCCGTCGCGAGAGCCACGACGCGTCGGCGTTCTACGACCGCTTCACCGCGCCCGCGGTGTCGGACGATGCGGTGGTCCAGCCGTGTCCCGTCCCCGACCGGATCTTCACCGCCGACGCGCGGAAGATGACCGACGTTCCCGATGCGTGTGTCGCGCTCGTCGTCACCTCGCCGCCGTACTTCGCGGGGAAGGCCTACGAGCAGGAGATGGGTCAGGGGCACATCCCCGGCGACTACGTCGAGTACCTCGAGATGCTGCGCGACGTGTTCAGCGAGTGTGCGCGGGTGCTCGAACCGGGTGGGCGCATCGCGGTCAACGTGGCCAA